>JAHEBK010000262.1:0-2344 GCA_024642295.1 Flavobacterium sp.
TCAGCCTCCGCTTTTTTTCTAGTTTCTTTAGAATGGGTTTCCCAAATTAGAGAACATCATCATTGGATTATTTGGCTGTTGCCAATAGGTGGTTTGTTTATTGGCTGGAGCTATTACTATTATGGAGCATCAGTTGTAAAAGGAAACAACCTACTCTTAGAAGAATACGACAAACCTCAAAGAGTTATTCCCTTAAAAATGGCTCCTTTTGTACTCTTTGGAACTTTAATCACACATTTTTTTGGAGGTTCTGCAGGTCGAGAAGGTACTGCTGTACAAATGGGTGGTGCTATTGCAGACCAATTTAAAACCATCTTCAACCTAGAAAACACAGACAGAAGAACATTGATTGTCATGGGAATTAGTGCTGGTTTTGCTTCCATATTTGGAACACCACTAGCAGGAGCTATTTTTGCTATTGAAGTTTTATATTGCAGTAAAATTGATTTTAAAAGTATCTTACTTTCTTTTGTTGTGGCTTACATGGCTCATTTTACGGTTGAATTCTGGGCAGTTAAACATACTCATTATAGTATTCCAACTATCCCTGCTATAGACGGAACTATTTTATTATGGATTGTATTAGCCAGCATACTCTTTGGATTTGCTGCCATGCTTTTTTCAAGAACTACTCATTTTTGGTCTCGATTATTTTCAAAAAACATAAAACACCCGCCGCTACGTCCTTTTATAGGAGGAATTGTTTTGGCTTTAGCCTTCTACTTTTTAAATGTTCAAAAATTTGTTGGACTAGGTGTTCCAGTCATTGTGGATGCTTTTAGTAATCCAAGTGAAAATTATGATTTTTTACTTAAAATTTTATTTACTGGTTTTACGTTGGGCTGCGGTTTTAAAGGTGGTGAAGTGACGCCTCTTTTCTTTGTTGGAGCAACTTTAGGCAGTGCATTATCCTTATTTATTCCGCTACCAATTGCTTTATTAGCTGGAATGGGATTTGTTGCTGTTTTCTCAGGTGCAACACATACTCCTATTGCTTGTACAGCGATGGGAATGGAACTTTTTGGATTTGAAAGTGGCTTGTATATCGCACTTGCTTGCTGCATTGCTTATCTAGCTTCAGGTTCAGTGGGCATATACAGTTCTCAAAATTCCAAAGGAACCAAATACCAATTGTATCAACGTTTTAAAAGAAAAAATCTTAAAGATTTTTAATCTTTTAAAATGGTGTTAATTTTAATTTCCGCAACAGTTTTACAGTAAAAAAATGTAAATTCGCACACTATGAAAACACAAGACATACAAGCCATACAGCTACTATTAGCTACCCCTAAAAAAATTGCTATCATTCCTCACCGCAATCCTGATGGTGATGCAATGGGTTCCACTTTAGCTTTATATCATTTTTTATTAAAATTAAATCATGAAGCAATTGTAATCGTACCTAATGAATTTCCTGATTTCCTAGCTTGGTTACCGGGTTCTGAGACTGTTCTTGTTTTTGAAAAAGACAAAGTAAATTGCACCAAAATATTGAACGAAGCTGATGTAATTTTCACTTTAGACTTCAATGCTTTTCATCGAACAGGTAACGAGATGGAAGTAGTTTTAGCACAACAAAATGCTACTTTCATCATGATTGATCATCATCAAAAACCCGATGATTATGCTACTTATATGTATTCTGACACTTCTATAGGTTCTACTTGTGAGATGATTTACAATTTTATTTCTTTTTTAGATAAAAAAGAAGCTATTGACAAGACTATTGGAACTTGTATATATACCGGAATATTGACGGATTCTGGTTCATTTAAATTCCCAGGAACTACAGGAAATACCCACCGAATTGTTGCTGAATTGATTGATTTGGGCGTAGAAAATACTCAGATTCCAAATTTACTTTTCGACAATAGTTCGTATAGTCGATTGCAATTATTAGGTAGAGCACTTCAAAACATGAAACTCCTTACTGAATACAAAACATCATACACTACTTTAACTCAAGACGAACTTGATTCCTTTAATCATATTAAAGGAGACACAGAGGGAATTGTAAATTATGGCTTGAGTATCAAAGGAATTATTTTTACTGCTATATTTATCGAAAACAAAGACGAGAAAATAATTAAGATTTCTTTCCGTTCTCAAGGTGACTTTGATGCGAATCAATTTGCCAGAGATCATTTTAATGGAGGTGGTCATCGCAATGCTGCTGGAGGAAGATCTGAATTATCAATGGAGGAAACGATTCAAAAATTTGAAAATATAGTAACGCAATTAACTTATACGCAACATGAACTTTAAAACATTCATTGTAGTTATTCTTTCACTGCTCGCTTTGAGCTGTAAACACAATCAAGAAGTTAGAAGACCAATTTCACAT
>JAHEBK010000262.1:2354-3511 GCA_024642295.1 Flavobacterium sp.
TATTATAAAAAAAGATGCTAAAACGCAATATTTTGCATCTAATAAAGGATATTGGTATCGCTACATAACAAAAAATCAACAAGACACCATTACTCCAAAAAAAGGAGATGTTGCTTTTTTTAATTATGAAATAAAAGACATCAATGGTAAAATTATTTATTCAGAATTAGAACTGAGCTCACAAACCTATTATGTTGACAAACAAGATGTTTTAATTGGGCTAAGAGATGGAATAAAAATAATGCATCGTGGTGAAAAAGTAAACTTCTTATTTCCATCACACAAAGCTTACGGCTACCGTGGTGACACTAAAAAGATTGCCCCTAATACTCCATTATTAATTACAGTAAAACTGAATGATTTTAAATCTGAAGTTGATTATAAAAAGGAACAGGAAAATCAGAAATCAGGAATTCAAGTAGCTCTAAAAAACGATTCAAACTACAATACAAATTTAACTGAAAAAACTACAAAAACACTTACTAAACCCAAAGACAGCTTAGAACAATAATTAAACTACTATGAAAAAAAACATTTTATATTTACTATTGTTAATCATAACATGTTATTCTTGCAAGGACGAAAACTCAAATTTACCAGACGGGATATTTGCAAAAATAGAAACAAGCAAAGGAAATATTATTCTAAAATTAGAATATACCAAAGCACCTATCACAGTTGCAAACTTCATTACTTTAGCAGAAGGAAAAAATAATTTTGTAACCAATGAGCATCTTAAAGGAAGACCTTTTTTTGATGGATTGAATTTTCACAGAGTAATTAGTGATTTTATGATTCAAGGAGGAGATCCCCTAGGAACTGGTGCAGGTGATGCTGGATATAAATTTAAAGATGAAATTACCGATTTAAAATTTGATGACGGTGGTGTTCTGGCGATGGCTAATAATGGTCCCGCTTCAAATAGCAGTCAGTTTTTTATCACTCACCTTACAACCCCTTGGCTTGATGGAAAACATACTATTTTTGGTCATGTAGTTGATAATGGTATGGAAGTTGTTAATAAAATAGAACAAAATGACATTATCAAAAGTGTGACTATTATCCGAAAAGGAGAAGCTGCAAAAAAATTCAATGCCGAAAAAACATTTGAAGATTATTTCACAATTGAAGCCGAAAATCAAAAGAAAAAATTAGCC
>JAHEBK010000263.1 GCA_024642295.1 Flavobacterium sp.
GGGTTAATACTGAATTTTTTAAAATAAAGATAAAAAGATCGTCTTCTCAAGACGGTCTTTTTTGCTATGTACAACATTGTTTTAAGTTTTTGACTTTGTCCCTTTTTATATGAAACATTTCCTTAAATTTGCGTACTTTATGGAAAATAGATACTAGAGTTATAAAAATCAAGCTATGTTACAAATTGCATTTATTAGAGAGAATCAAGAAAAAGTTATCCAAGCTTTGGCAAAGAGAAATATGGATGCCAAAACCGTGGTGGAAGAAGTAATTCAACTAGACGAAAAACGTCGTGCTTCCCAAGTAGAAATGGACACTATCTTATCCGAATCTAATAAATTATCCAAAGACATAGGGGGATTGATGAAATCTGGAGAAAAAGCAAAAGCTGCTATTTTAAAGGAAAAAACGGTATCATTAAAAGAAAAAAGTAAAGAGTTAGCTGAAGTTGTCGAAATATTGGCAAATGAACTAACAGAGAAATTATATACGTTACCCAATCTTCCTGCAGATATTGTTCCTGAAGGAAAAACACCCGAAGAGAACTTAACTGTTTTTGAAGCGGGAGAAGTGCCTGTTTTGCATGAAGGAGCGCAACCACATTGGGAATTAGTAAAAAAATACGATATCATTGATTTTGAATTAGGAAACAAAATTACAGGGGCAGGTTTTCCAGTTTACAAAGGAAAAGGTGCTCGTTTGCAACGTGCTCTAATTAATTATTTTTTAGATAAAAATACTGATGCGGGTTATAATGAAGTACAAGTTCCGCATTTTGTAAACGAAGCTTCGGCTTATGGAACAGGACAATTGCCAGACAAAGAAGGACAAATGTACCATGACGCAACCGATAATTTGTATTTAATTCCAACAGCTGAGGTTCCAGTAACCAACTTGTTTAGAGATGTAATCTTAAGCGAAAATGAATTACCAATTTTAACGACAGCATACACACCTTGTTTCCGTCGTGAAGCGGGTTCTTATGGAGCGCACGTACGTGGTTTGAATCGTTTACACCAATTTGACAAAGTCGAAATTGTACGTGTAGAGCATCCTGATAAATCATACGAAGCTTTGGACGGAATGGTAGAACACGTAAAAAATATTTTGGACGAATTGAAATTACCTTATCGAGTTTTACGTCTATGTGGCGGAGATATGGGATTCACATCGGCATTAACCTATGATTTTGAAGTGTTTTCAACAGCGCAAGACCGTTGGTTAGAAATTTCATCTGTCTCTAATTTTGAAACTTTTCAAGCGAATCGTTTGAAATTACGTTTCAAAGACAAAGACGGTAAAAATCAATTGGCTCATACTTTAAATGGAAGTGCATTGGCTTTGCCGAGAGTTTTAGCAGGAATTCTTGAAAATTATCAAACTCCAGAAGGAATTGTAATCCCAGAAGTATTGCGTCCGTATTGCGGATTTGATATTATAAATTAAATTTTATCCCAAATGTCAGTCTGAGCCTGTCGAAGACTATCTATAAGATACATTTCGACAAGCTCAATGTGACAGTTGGTATCATTTAAAATTGAAAAGTAATTATTTTCAACGGGTTAAAATATAATAATTAAGACTCATTACTCTTAATTTTAATGGTTTGTTTTTTGTCAATTAAATGTTTTAATTGCAAAATTGTCTTTGATGAAAAAACTGAAATATGAAAAACATTTTTATCTACATTGTTTTATTATCATCAGTTTTTGTGTTTTCACAAAATGAACAATTAGCGCAGTATTATTATGATAAAGGTGATTTTGAAAAAGCCAAAATCAGTTACCAAGAGTTGCTTGAAAGTGTTCCTCAAAACCAACAATATTTTCTTCGAACGATTGAGTGTTACCAACAATTACAACAATATGCAATTGCAGAAAAAGCAATTTCAGAGCGTCTCGTAAAATACAAACAAGCCAATCTTTTGGTCGAATTAGGGTATAATTTTCAATTGCAAAAAAACGAGGGTAAAGCCACAGACTTTTACAATCAAGCGATTGAAAAAATCAATTTGAATCCGTACGAAGTGTATGCAGTCGCCCAATCTTTTGAGAAAAAAGTATTGTTAGAATATGCTTTAAAATCGTATGAAACGGCCGAATTAAAAATGCCCAATCTAAATTTTAATTATCAAAAAGGATTGCTTTATGGACAATTAGGCAATATGGAAAAGATGATTGACACCTTTCTAGATGAAGCCTATAAAAACCCTCAAAATTCTATTTTAATTCAAAATCAAATGTCTCGTTTTATGACGGGTGAAGGGGAAACAGATTTTAGTGATTTGTTACGAAAAGCATTAGTGATAAGAGTGCAAAAAAGTCAAGATCTTTTTTGGAATCACTTTTTGAGTTGGTATTATGTGCAACAAAAGGAATTTTCAAAAGCCTTTATTCAGGAAAAATCCATTTATAAACGCAACCCTGAGTCATTGTCTAATATTGTCAATCTAGCTCAGTTGAGTATCGAAGAAGAAGATTCTGAAACTGCTAAAATGGTTTTGGATTTTGTTTTGGAAAACACCAAGGATTTGGAATTACTGCTTCAGGCCAATTCCTATTTGATGAAAATGAAAATTGACAAAGCTTCGCCTAAAGATTTTGAGACGATTAATGCTGAAATAGAAGCCTTGTTGAAACAATATGAAATCAGTCCATTTAGTTTATCTTTGCAGCTGATTCAAGCCCATTTTGTGGCGTTTAATTTAAAAAAACCTGAAGAAGCTCGAGCGATAATCAAGAAAACATTGGGTTTGCCTTTGAATGATTATCAAAAAGCACAAACGAAAATGGAATTGGCGGATATTTTGCTTTTCGAAGAAAAATTCAATCAAGCCTTGTTGTATTATTCTCAAATCGAATTGGATTTAAAAAACGATGCGGTAGCACATGAAGCCAGTTTGAAAGCGGCTAAAACCAGTTATTTTAAAGCTGATTTTGCTTGGGCACTAAAACAGTTCAAAGAATTGAAATCGGCTAGTACGCAATTGATTGCTAATGATGCTTTGGAATATTTTCTGTTGATAAATGATAATACAGTCGCTGATTCAACTCAAACGGCTTTAAAGGAATTTGCCAAAGGTGATTATTTGTTGTACCAAAATAGAAATGAGGAAGCCATTGCGCAATTTCAATCCATTTTAAAGAAGTACAAAGGACAAGAAATTGAAGCGGTTACTTTATTGCGATTAGGGAAAGTATACGAAAAGTTAGGTGATTTTACTTTGGCTTTAAGCCAATATCAAGTAATAATAACGGAGCATAGTGACGGAATTTATATTGATGAAGCACTTTATTTTTCGGCTGAGATTTACAATAAAAAACTAAAATTAACCGAAATGGCCAAACCTTTATACAAGAAGATACTTTTTAATCATGAAGATAGTATCTATTTTGTAGAAGCTCGAAAAAGTTTTAGAATATTAAGGGGAGATAAGAATTTGTAAAAGTTTAATCGTTTAACTGTTTAATCGGTTAAGCGATTAAACAGTTAAACGATTAA
>JAHEBK010000264.1 GCA_024642295.1 Flavobacterium sp.
CCCAATTAGAAAAAGCATTTATTGGAATCGATTATGTTTATCATTGTGCCGCAATTATTTCCTTTGATCCAAAAGATGAAAATGTGATGCGAAAAACCAATATTGAAGGCACAGCTAATATTGTGAACTTTTGTATTGCAAAAAACATTACAAAATTATGTTATTTGAGTTCGATTGCTGCCTTAGGCGATTTAGCTGAACACGAATCGATACTTACCGAAGAAACCGAGTGGAATCCAGAAAAACCACATTCCGACTATGCTATCTCAAAATATGGGGCAGAAATGGAACTATGGAGAGGACAACAAGAAGGTTTGAATAGCATCATCCTTAACCCTGGAATCATCATTGGCCCCGGTTTTTACAATCAAGGTAGTGGCTTGTTATTCCAAAAAGTCTCTAAAGGATTGCGGTTTTACACCAATGGCAGTAGCGGATTTATAGCTGTCCCCGATGTGGTTCGAATCGCCATCGAGCTTATGCAAACTAACATTTGCAATCAACGATACACGCTTATTTCCCAGAATTGTACTTTTCGAGAAATCATTAATACAATGAGTGATGCTTTACATCAAAAAAGACCTCAAATATGCCTAAAATCTTGGCAAATGGAAGTTGGCTGGCGATTAGATTGGCTTGGAGCTACACTTTTTAAATCCAAAAGAAAACTAACACGATATTCTGCTAAAGCTGCTTATACAAGTAAAAGGATTTCAAATGAAAAAATAAAAGCTGATTTAAAAACCAGCTTTTTAGATATTCATCAATATATTAAGGATATTGCTCCTTTGAAAAACTAGTCCAAAACACCTTCCTCGTTTGCCTTAGCTCCCTCTTCAAGTCTTGCTTTTAGACTTTTCTTTTTGGACAATGAATCTAAAGAGGCTTTTTTGGATTTAACCGAAAGATTTTTTTTTCTTTCCTCACGACTGATTATGGTATCTAATTTTGTTTTATCATCGTTTATTCTTTGTGTAATTTGATCAAACATTTTTTTATATTCCTTATAGTTGGAAGTATAATAATTATTGTTTTGCACAAATTGCGTACTATCTATTTTGTACTTTTTATAAATATATTCAAGCTCATTAGAGTTATAGCCTTCAAATGATATGGGATTTTGGAACTTTATAGCGTTCAAGATAGATAAATCATACATAATATCAACCATCATCTCTTTTTCAATAAGATGTTCTGGCTTTTGTATTGATTCTTCTTTACAACTTACAAAAAGCAATAATATAACGATGAAAACTAATTTTCTCATAGAATTATAAATTCCTATCAAACAACAATCGCTTACCTGCCTTGGTGTTTTTTATCTTAAAATTGTTATAAACTAATTGGCCATTTACAAAAGTATGAGTGATTCTTGATTTAAAAGTAAACCCTTCAAATGGAGACCATCCACATTTTGCTAAAATATTTTCTTTCTTAACCCCCCAAGGCAAACCTGCATTAACAATCACCAAATCTGCATAATAACCCACTTTTATAAATCCTCGTTTTTCAATTTGGAAAATTTTAGCAGGGTTGTGACACATTTTTTCAACTATTTTTTCCACCGAGATTTTACCTTGATGAAATGCCTCAAACATAGCCACAACAGCATGTTGCACAAGTGGACCACCAGAAGGAGCTTTCAAATACGATTGCTTTTTTTCATCTAAAGTATGAGGAGCGTGATCTGTAGCAATAACATCAATGCGGTCGTCTAATAACGCTTTCCACAAGGCATCTCTGTCTTCGGCTGTTTTAACTGCAGGATTCCATTTGATCATATTGCCTTTCGTAGCATAATCATCATTAGTAAACCATAAATGATGTATACAAACCTCAGCCGTAATTTTCTTTTCTTCCAATGGGATTTTATTGGTAAACAAATCCATTTCTTTGGCAGTCGAAAGATGAAATACATGCAAACGTGCACCTGTTTTTTTAGCCAACTCAATGGCTTTGGAAGATGATTTATAACAAGCCTCAGTCGAACGAATTAAATGGTGTGCTGTTACCGGAATGTCATCTCCATATTCAGCAAGATATTTAGCTGTGTTTTCTTTGATAGTAGCTTCATCTTCACAATGAACAGCAATCAACAAAGATGTACTTGAAAATATTTTTTCTAAAGTAACTTCGTTGTCCACTAACATGTTTCCAGTTGAAGAACCTAAAAATATTTTAATACCTGCTACATTTTTAGGATTGGTTTTCAAAACCTCATCTAAATTATCATTAGTAGCTCCCATCATAAACGAATAATTCGCATGAGATTTTTTAGCAGCAATTTGATATTTTTCTTCTAAAATTTCTTGAGTAACGGCATTTGGAACCGTATTCGGTTGCTCGATAAAGGACGTAATCCCACCAGCAATAGCTGCTTTAGATTCTGACTCAATGTCGCCTTTGTGAGTCAATCCTGGTTCTCTAAAATGTACTTGATCGTCAATAGCACCTGGCATCAAATAATTTCCTTCCGCATCAATAATTACATAATCAGATGATTTTGCACTAATGCTTTCTGAAATTTCAACAATTAAGTCATTTTCAATTAAAACATCGCCCTCAAAAATCACTCCTTCATTTACTATTTTGGCATTCTTAATTAAAACCCTATTCATTGTATTTGTATTATAATGTATTAAATAATTTTTTCAATCTTAGCGAAATTACTCCAAAAACGGCCTCCACAATAATGGAATTACTCATCTTGGACTGTCCTTTGGTCCTGTCAGTAAAAATAATAGGAACTTCAACAATAGTGAATTTTTTACAATAGGTTCGGTATTTCATTTCTATTTGAAAAGCATAACCTACGAACTTGATTTTATCCAGATTAATAGTTTCTAAGACTTGTCTTTTATAACAAACAAAACCCGCAGTTGCATCATGAATTTTCATACCTGTAATCATTCGAACATATACTGATGCAAAATAAGACATTAGCACCCTGTTTAAAGGCCAATTGACCACATTTACACCCGTAACATAGCGAGAACCAATACTTAAATCAGCATCTCCAAAATGGCAAGCATTATATAATTTTTCTAAATCATTGGGATTGTGTGAGAAATCAGCATCCATTTCAAAAATAAAATCATATTTTCTTGTAATGGCCCATTTAAAACCGTGAACATAAGCGGTACCTAAACCAGATTTTTTCATTCTTTTTTCTAAGAATAACCGTCCTTGAAATTCTTCTTGTAGCATCACTACTTTATCGGCTGTATGATCTGGTGAATTATCATCAATTATGAGTATATGAAAATTTTTATGCTGTGATAGCACTGTCCGAATGATACTTTCGATATTCTCAATTTCGTTATAGGTCGGTATTATAACAATACAGTCGCTCATATTTCAACTAATTTCACCGCAAAAGTAAACTTTTTAATGCATTTGAATGATAATAAATCTATAATAAAAAGTTTCAATCAAAAAATTACTAATTTTGCTCCACTATGAAAGAACATTTACTTCATCCAAGAATAGTTG
>JAHEBK010000265.1 GCA_024642295.1 Flavobacterium sp.
AAAAGTTAGTGGGATTGCTACTCAAGTAACTACAAAACCGTTGCAGGAATATACGACTTACGAAGTGAAACCACAAGAAACCTTATATAGTTTGTCTAAAATGTTTGATTTGTCTCAGGATGAATTAATCAAATTAAATCCAGCCTTAATAAATGGTGTTGCCATTGGTATGTTGTTGAAAGTTCCTTCGAAAACTAGCCAACCAAAAGAAGTAAAAAAAGAGTTTGCTTCGTTGTCTAATATTATTGCAGAAGGAAAACGTAAAAGATTGGTGATGTTGTTGCCTTTTAATATTCCGAATGTACAAGGAGACACTGTTAATTCAACTTTTGAGCGATTGAAGAAAGATAAGTTTTTGAATATGACATTGGATTTTTATGCAGGAGCTTTAATGGCTATTGATTCGGCCAAAGTTTTGGGTTTACCAATAGATGTTGAGATTTATGATTCGCAAGAAAATAAATATGGTTCCAATGTGCCAGCATTAATTCAAAAACACCAATTACAAACTGCAAATGCGATAGTAGGCCCTTTTTATCAAAGCAATGCAGAAGTGGCAGCTCAATTACTTAAAGAAACCAATACACCAGTGATTTCACCTTTGTCAAAAGATGTGGGGAATCCGTATCGTAATTTGTATCAAACCATTCCTTCTCCTGAAACCGTTAAAAATACAATGTTTGATTTCATGCGTTCCAATGGAGGGAACATACTAGCTGTAGTAGATAGAAAGAAAGAATCCGTAATTAAGTATATTAAAGAAAATCAAAAAGGGGTTTCTTTTGTTGCTTTTACAGATAAAGGAAGTGTTTCGGTTGAAAGTTTTAAAAGTCTGTTAGTTAAAGGTAAGATGAATTATGTGGTGATGGAAACGGCTAATACTTGGATGATTAAAACCACATTATCGATGATGCTGGGTGTTATGAATGATTATCAAGTGCAATTAGTGATTTTGGAACCAAATGACACGCTTGATTTTGAGGAAATTAAATTTGAAAATTTGGTTAAATTAAAATTGATGTATCCGTCGGTAACACGTGAAAATATTTCAAACGAAGCGGTTATTTTTGAAAATAATTATAAAAAAGTGAATAATATATACCCAGGAACTTATGCTACTCGTGGTTTCGATGTTATTTTTGACACGATGATGCGGTTGGTGCAAGATGTGAAGTTTGAAGAAACAGTCAACACTGTGGCGACCAAACAAGTCGACAATCAATTTGAATATTATTTGAAATCAGATGGAGGTTATACTAACAAAGGCGTGTTTGTTTTGTACTATGACTCCGATTTAACTATTAAAGAAGCAAAATAATGACATCAAAAGTAACCTATTTAGGCGATTTAAGAACATCATCTATTCATTTGCAATCTGGAACTGAAATCATTTCGGATGCACCATTGGATAATAACGGAAAAGGAGAGGCTTTTTCCCCAACAGATACTGTGGCGAATGCTTTAGCGACTTGCATGTTTACGATTATGGGAATCAAAGCACGAAATTTAGAAGTGGATTTGACTGCTTCGACGGCTTCAGTTACTAAAATCATGAAAGCTGATCCACGAATGATTGCAGCTATCGAAATTAAATTTGAGATGAATATTTCAGCTGATGATAAAACAAAAACAATTTTAGAAAGAGCAGCGATGACCTGTCCCGTTTTTTTGAGCTTACATCCAGATATTGAGAAGAAAATCAGTTTCAATTGGAAGTAAAATATCTTTTCACACGAATTTCACGAATTTATACGAAATATAATAGGTTTAAATTTCACGAATCTGCCTGAGGCAGATGAGATTTGTGTAATTGCTTTTTTGAAGTTAATTATTTGTGGTAATTCGTGCAATTCGTGTCTAATTTACTACTGTCGAAATTGAATTTGAGATGAATATTTCGGTTGATGATAATGTGTTTAAGAAAAAAAGCTTTTATTTATACATTTAGAGTGGTATGAAATAACTTAGAGTATCTCTGTGTTTTCTTTGAGAATCTCTGCGAAACAAAAAAATGGATAAAAATCAAGAACAACTTATTAAGTTAGCGCATACCAAGATGCCTTTTGGTAAATACGAAGGGCGTTATTTAATTGATTTACCCGAGTATTATGTGGTTTGGTATCACAATAAAGGTTTTCCAAAAGGGGAATTAGGGCAACAACTGCAATTGATTTATGAATTAAAACTGAATGGATTGGAAGAATTGATACGAAATATTAAAAAAAGATATCCAAAACCTTGATAATCTCTTAAAATTATCAAGGTTTTGGATTTATAAATTATTATGTGAATCAATTGTTATTTTTCCCAATTATCTCTTTTTTAAATTAGCATAATCCCAATTTATAATCGTATTTTTGCATCGTTTTTTATACAATTACAATACAAATTAGAACAGAATGAATCAAACGAAATATATTTTTGTTACTGGTGGTGTGACTTCTTCATTAGGAAAAGGAATTATCGCAGCATCATTGGCAAAATTGTTACAAGCCAGAGGATACAGAACAACAATTCAAAAGTTTGATCCTTATTTGAATGTGGATCCAGGGACATTAAATCCTTATGAACACGGAGAATGTTATGTAACAGATGATGGGGCTGAAACCGATTTGGATTTAGGTCACTACGAGCGTTTTTTGAATGTTCCTACCTCTCAAGCGAATAATGTTACTACGGGTAGAATTTACCTTTCTGTTATTGAAAAAGAAAGAAGAGGAGAGTTCCTAGGGAAAACAGTTCAAGTAGTTCCTCATATTACCAATGAAATTAAAGACAGAATGCAATTGCTTGGAAAATCAGGTGATTACGATATTGTTATTACTGAAATTGGTGGAACTGTTGGTGATATTGAATCATTACCATATATAGAATCTGTACGTCAATTGGTATGGGATATGGGTGAGCATAATGCTATTGTAATTCATTTAACATTAGTTCCTTATTTAGCTGCGGCAGGTGAGTTGAAAACGAAACCAACACAGCACTCTGTAAAAACGTTGATGGAAAGCGGTATTAAAGCGGACATCTTAGTATGTAGAACAGAGCACGAAATTTCGAATGAAATTCGCAATAAATTAGCCTTGTTTTGTAATGTGAAAAGAGAAGCTGTTATTCAATCTATTGATGCTTCTACAATCTATGAAGTGCCAAATTTAATGTTGGAAGAAGGCTTAGATGTAGTTGCTTTAAAGAAATTAGATTTACCTAAAAGAGCAACCCCAGATTTAAAACATTGGAACACTTTCTTAAAAAGAATAAAATCACCAAAACAAACTGTTAATATCGGTTTGGTTGGGAAATATGTAGAAATGCAAGACTGTTACAAGTCTATTTTAGAAGCTTTTATTCATTCGGGAGCGGCTAATGAGACAAAAGTCAATGTAGTCTCAATTCATTCAGAATATATTGATGAAGAATGTGTAGCAGAAAAATTTAAAGATTTAGACGCTATTCTTGTTGCTCCAGGTTTTGGAGAAAG
>JAHEBK010000266.1 GCA_024642295.1 Flavobacterium sp.
ATTTCCAACGTTATAGAGCCTAGTTGCAATATTTCCTGGCATTGTAATAACAGATGGTTGCCAACTAACTCCTTTGTCTGTACTTACATTTAATCCTGTAGTTGCAAAATTGGCATAAATAGTGTTTAAACTTGATGCATATACAAATGTAGCACTTGACGGAAAACTAGGAAAGGCTGTCCAACTGTCACCTCCATTTGTTGTATAAAACCAGCTACTACCTGATGTTATAGCTATTCCGTTTAGTAAATCAAAAGGGATAAAATCAATCAAATTTGAAGAAGGAGTTCCAACTGGTGTTTTAATAGTAAATGTAAGTCCTCCATCGGTACTCACTTCAAAATTATTAATATTCTTTGCAATCCAAGTTTTCCCGTCTTTATAGGCAATAGCGCCAAAAGAGGTTGTTTTAATCAATGTCCAATTATTACCATCCACTGAATGGTAATAATTGGCATTTATTGTGGTGGTTTTTTTTCTCCCAAAAAAACCAGAATTTGTTGTTATAATTTTATCTAAGATTGCAGTGCTTTGTGAAAACGTTTGCCAATTATCATTGGTGTACTTAACAATTCCTGTACCCGTTGTCGCAACTCCTACATCTCCAATCATGTTAAAATTACTCAATCTTTCACTATTATTGTCGTTTATATAAGTATAGTTACCGTTGGTCAAATCATAATTTATGATATAGGATTCAGAATATTTCCCGGCAGAGAGTATAATATTAGTGCTGTTTTTTTCACCCCACCCATACCCGTCAAATGACTCTGGGTGATTGATTATTTGTGCGTTTCCTAATGAAGAAAGGAGTAGTAAACTCCCAAAGAGTAATAGTTGTTTCATAAATATTGCTTGATTTCAAAAATTTATAATTGAATAGAAAAGTTGAGTTTTTGATTTTTCCTTTCTACAAAATTATAGATTATGAATACGCAATTTCTAGAAAACTTGTCTCATGTTACAACTTGAAAAATAAGTATTTCACTGACTTTCAAGCACTTAGTTAATTGAGACAAAGTCTGTTGGATTTCGACCAGTTACTTTTTTAAAGGATCTATAAAATGAAGCTCGACTATTGAACCCGACTTCTGCGGCAATATTTTCGATAGTGTCTGTTTTTGAATCAAAATTTTTCAATAAGATTAAAGCCTCATCCACACGTGCTTCGTTAATGAAATCAAAAAAGGATTTTTTAAAATGTTGATTCAATATTTGGGAAACAATATAGGGTTGCTCTTCCACCATATCCGAAAGTGTGGATAAATTCAACGTATTATATTTAAATACTTTGTCTTTCTTTATCATTTCTTCCAAAACAAGAATAGTGTTGTCCCATTTATCTTCTTTAATCCAATCAGAAGATTTGCTTTCGGTATTATCAATTATTTTTTTGTTTTCAGCAACCAAGGCTTCATAAGAATCATGACTGAAAATGGCGTTATTTTTAATAGAAAAAACTATCACAAACAAATAAATAATGGTCATTACAACGGGTAAGACACCATAATCTACAATATTCGCAGGCAGCAAAATGTAACATAGAACCAACAAGAAATTAAGTATGGCCATGAGTAAAATAAATTGTCTTACAAACAACAACTTTACCGATTCAATAGCTGATAAATTATTCTTAACCAAAACCCGATATTTCTTTATATCTAAAAATATTTCAATAAGATAAATCATTTGACAGATATAAAATACAACATTATAAATGTCCATACTTATAGGGTATTCGTCAGTACTTAAGTGATCGATATAAGAAGTTTGTTCGCTAGGACTAAGCGAACCAAAGTAACCCGTTAACAACAAACTTAATAAAATAGTAATAGTAGATGCTGCAACTAAATAAGGCTTAATTTTTTTAGTGTTTCCTATTAACAAATGCATGTATTTATAGACTGCAATAGGAAATAAATTGGCTAATATTTGAACAAAAAAGAAGAAATAAGGAACAGAGTGGATTAGATTGGTATTAATTAAAATGTTATCTAGTATGTACAATCCAGGAATTGAAAATATGGCTGCTAAAAGGTAATTAGGAAAACTGTTGTTTTTTCTAAATATAAGAAAAGCACACAACATCATGATATTAAATGCCGCAAGAATATTCAAAATGCTATAGATAATGTTCACTTTCATATAGTCTGTTTAATGCTAACTTTTGGCTTAGCTTCTTGGTCGTTTTCAAGTGATTTTTATCAAAGGAAATATATCCAAAACAATTGTAATTAGTTTGCACAAGTATCACACAATCTGTAATGTAGTACAAAATTCGAAAATACAAATTTTGGATAGAGTAACAAACTTATGTGTGTTATTTTTCAGAATTTATAAGGCTGCCATATTCTGAAATAGATATACAAATAAGAAAAAAAGAGAAAGATATTTCAGTAATGTTCTTCAAAATAGCTGTCTTAATATTTTGAGAATTATAAGGAATTTCTCGATACGATCGAGCCCGAGAAGTATCCAATAACAATACTGACAAGCTACATCCGTAAACTACATCCGCAAACTTGTTTTCTTGACTAAGGAGAGAACTCCACAAGAAACTAAAGTGTTCTGTGCCAATATTTATAGCAATAAATAGTATTTCCAAGCCATCCCTGCTAGTGCGATCGTGACGCTTTTTTTATGGAATTAAAATTTATTTGAGTTTATTTTTAAAAAAGGCAATGGATCGTTTCCAAGAGAGCGCAGCGGCAGCTTCGTCATATCTAGGAGTAGTATTGTTATGAAAACCATGGTTGACCTCAGGATAAGCAAACATTTCATATTCCTTATGAAATTCTTTTAGAGCTTCTTCAAAAGCGGGCCAACCTTCCATAATTCTTTTGTCAAGACCTGCGTTGTGCATCATTAATGGTGCTTTTATTAGTGCTGTTTCTTCTTTAGAAGGCTGTGAACCATAATAGGCCACCGCAGCTCCTAGTGTAGGGACTTTTACTGCCATCATATTGGCAATCCAACCTCCAAAACAAAATCCAACAACTCCTATTTGTCCAGTGCAATTTTCGTGTGATTTAAGATAATGGTAAGCTGCAATAAAGTCTTCCAACATTTCGTTTTTGTCACGTTTGCTTTGTAATGTCCTTCCCTCATCATCATTACCTGGATAACCACCCAATGGCGTTAAGGCATCAGGAGCTAATGTGATAAAACCCTCTAGTGCCGCTCTTCGACCTACATCTTCAATATAAGGATTGAGTCCTCGGTTTTCATGAACTACAATAATTCCGGGTAACTTTTTTTTAGCCTCTTTAGGTTTTGAAAGTTGCCCTCGAATTTGTCCGCCTCCTTTTGGAGAATCATGGGTGATAAATATTGATTCGACTCTAGGATCATCAGCATGGATGAGTATAGAATCTATATAATTGGGCATGATAAAACTTAGCAACGATGGAATTGTAATGCCACCTACAGCATACAAAGATAAATTTTTCAGAAACTGACGTCTTTCAATG
>JAHEBK010000267.1 GCA_024642295.1 Flavobacterium sp.
GAGAAACAAAAGAAAATTGCAGTAATCAAAGGAAACGGAGAATTGAAAGAGATTTTTATGGCCAAATTTCTTTTACAAATAAGAGAAAGTTACCACATTGGTCCTTTTACCCTAGATTCTGTTGCTAAAAATCCAAATAGTACTTTAGAAGCTTTAAAAAAATACGACTTAGCAATTATTGCAAAACCTACTGAAACCTTCTCTGATGCTGAAAAACAAGTTCTAGATCAATTTATTACAAACGGTGGAAAAACATTGTGGCTTATTGACGAAGTAACAGCCGAAATGGATAGTTTGTACAATCCTTCTGGAGCAACACTTGCTTTTCCTAAAGATTTAGGTTTGAATGATATGTTTTTTAAATATGGTTTCCGTATCAATCCTGATTTAGTCAAGGACGAACAAGGAAGCCCTATAAAACTGGCTACTGGCGAACAAGGAAGTGCCACGCAATACCAAGATTTTAACTGGAAATTTGCTCCACAAGTCTATCCTGAAAGCCAACATCCAATTGTGAAAAAATTAGGCGGAATAAAATTAGATTTTGCCAATTCCATCGATACTTTGAAAAATGGCATTAAAAAAACAATTTTAATTGAATCCTCTAAATATTCTAAGCGAATTGGTACGCCAACAGAAATCAACCTCAACATGGTTGCTGAGGAAACCAGCCCTAATCATTATATCAATACAGGAATTATCCCTTTAGCTGTTTTATTGGAAGGTGATTTTAAATCCGTATTTCAAAACCGCGTTTTACCGTTCACACAAAATGATTTTAAAGAGATTGGAAAACCAGCAAAAATGATTGTTGTTTCGGATGGAGACATTATCAAAAATCAATTGGACAAAAACCACGAACCCGTTGAATTAGGGTTTGATCAACGCTCTGGAAATTTATACGACAATAAAGATTTTATGCTTAATTGCGTTAATTATCTTTTGGATGATACAGGACTTATTAACATTCGTTCTAAGGATTTGGATTTGCCTTTATTAGATAAAGAAAAAGTATATGAGAATTATACACAGACTCAGTTGCTAACCATCGGGCTTCCCCTTGCAATCCTTGGATTTTTCGGACTGATTTTCACATTCATCAGAAAAAGAAAATACAGCAAATAGTGTTAATAAAAAATTTTCAATACTAATTTAGATTACGATATATTTGTAAAATGTATTCCTTTTTACAAATCAAAAAACACAATACATCCTTCAAAATATAAAATATAACAGATGAAATTTATAGTATCGAGTTCGTACTTATTAAAACAATTACAAGTTTTAGGTAGTGTTATCAATAGCAGTAATACGTTACCTATTTTGGATAATTTCCTTTTTGAATTAGACAACAATGAATTGACTGTTTCTTCTTCCGATTTGGAAACAACTATGTCGGCAACTTTAGAAATAGACTCTACTAGTAAAGGAAGTGTTGCTGTACCTGCGAAATTGCTTTTGGAAATCCTTAAAACTTTTCCTGAGCAGCCCTTAACATTTACTGTTGAAGAGAATAGTACTATTGAGATTAGCTCAAATTCTGGAAAATATGCTTTGGCTTATGCACCCGGTGAAGAATTCCCAAAATCAGTGAATCTTGACGAGCCTTCGGTTACTTTAGTCCCTGCTGATGTTTTGGCAACAGCAATTAGTAAAACTATTTTTGCTGCTGGAAATGATGATTTACGTCCTGTAATGTCAGGAGTATTTTTCCAATTCTCTCCTGAAGGATTAATTTTTGTGGCAACGGATGCTCATAAATTAGTAAAATATGCTCGTACAGATGTAAAAGCATCTGAAGTGGCTGATTTTATTATGCCAAAGAAACCGTTGACTATCTTAAAAAACATCCTTTCTACTTCTGATGCAGAAGTTAAAATTGAATACAACGATTCGAATGCGACTTTCTCTTTTGATAACTACATCTTAATGTGTCGTTTGATTGATGGAAAATATCCAAATTACGAAGCCGTAATTCCAAAAGAAAACCCAAACAAATTAATGATTGACCGTTCTCAATTTTTGAGTTCAGTACGTCGTGTTGCGATTTTCTCAAACAAAACCACACACCAAATTCGTTTAAAAATTGCTGGCGCTGAATTAAATGTTTCTGCTGAAGATATTGACTATTCAAACAAAGCCGAAGAAAGATTGACTTGTGATTATCAAGGAGATGATATGCAAATAGGTTACAACTCTCGTTTCCTAACTGAAATGTTAACAAATCTGCAATCAGATATGATCATGTTAGAAATGTCATTACCTAACAGAGCTGGCATCTTAACTCCAATTGACGGTTTAGAAGAAGGTGAAACAGTAACTATGCTGGTAATGCCTGTAATGTTAAATAGTTAATTTAACCTATAATTAATATTAATTTAATATTTTTTTATATTTTATTTTGCATTACCAATATTAATACATATCATTGTAAAACAAATGCGCTATTAACCAACCATTTTTTTATATTTAAAAAAACCGCTATTTCCTTATGGATATGCGGTTTTTTTTTTGCTCTAAACTTTTAAATAACACCCATTTTTTTCATCAAAAACGAAGCACTTTTATTTTGACAAATTCCGTCTCTTAATTTATAGTCAAAATGCAAATCGTTATTCTGAATTTCGACTTCAAAACATTTATTGGTTAAAACATCTGGATATTCATTCGTAGTCAAACAAACTTCTATATCGTGAGTTGCAATTGCTCCAATCGCTTTTTGACCAATGACTTTCTTGACCACTTCAATTGTTCCATTTCGTTTGTCATCAGAGTTGGTACCTCTTAGAATTTCATCTAACAATACAAAAGCAGGTTGTTCTTCTAGCGCATCCATAATTTGTTTCAAACGCTTGATTTCAGCATAGAAATAAGATTCACTGTCTGTCAAAGAATCTGATAAACGCATCGTTACCAAAACTGGCAACGGATGCACATTGGCCTCAGCCGCACAAACAACCGCTCCCATTCCAGACAAAACCATATTGACGCCCAAACTCCTTAAGAAAGTACTTTTCCCAGACATATTAGAACCTGTCAATATCATAAATGACTGCGGATGAAAAGTCACATCATTCCCTATCCTAGTCTTCTTATTTAGCAAAGGGTGACTCAGATTTGAAAAATCTATTTTATAATCAGCATTCAAAACGGGATACACAAAATCAGGATTGTTGTAGGCGAAATTTGTCATGCTATTCAAAAATTCAAATTCACCAATTACCTCCAACCATTCTTCTAAAGCGTGAGCATGTTCACTTTTCCATGCGATCAAACTTTTCAAAACGTGAAGATTAAACAAAAATGTTCCGTTGAACAAAACTGCCGTAATTAAGTTTGCAATTGTATCATTTCTCGAAAATAAATCGGATAATTGTTTCAGATGTACACTTGCATTCTCTGTTTTGAATTTAAGTTTCTGCTTTAAATCAATAAGCTTTGAAGAATGAAATTGCT
>JAHEBK010000016.1 GCA_024642295.1 Flavobacterium sp.
TTTATTAGGATTGTTTGTATATCGTTCACTAAACGTATCTGGAGAAACGGTAATCGTTTCTGAGAAAGGTATTGGGATGTTTCTTCCTATTGTTACTATCGTATTATTAGTACTTGCTAATAAGGCCATCAAAAAGGACGAAGATCTTGTAAAATCTGTGGACAGATTGAGATAAACCTATAAACTTAGTTTATTAGTGCGAAGGAAACCCGAATCATAGATTCGGGTTTTTTTATGTTAAAAAAAAGCCGAATCAAATTTCGTTTTGATATAGCTTCATGATATATATTACTTGGTTTCACTTTTGTTTAACATGGAAACGAGTTCAGTTAGTTTTTTTCCGTAAATCGATTTGGCTACTTTGGGCGTCATTGTTTTTTGAATAGTGTCCAAATATTTAATATTAATATCTTGAATTTCGGATAACACAATATATGGACTAACCTCAGCATCTTGATGATTTAGAGCAAAGTTTGCAGTATATAGATACCTTCTTTTTGCATTTTGAATCATTTTGTTATTAATACTATCTAATTTAGAATTGTTTTGATATTTAATAGCATAAAATTTAGCTTCAATAAGATTTAGATTTTCATCTGTGAATTTTGAAGCTAATTTTTTGTATTCAGTGTAAATATCATGATTTTTAGAACCTATTATTTTTGCAGAAGCTAAAAAACTATCTAAATTAGTTTCAATAGTTATGTTTCCTGGTTCAGCAAAAAAAGCAATATTATTGTCTAATGAATTTGATACACCTCTATCTAAAAAGAGGTATAACATTTCTGGTGATTGTAATTCGAGGTTGCTATTAAAATTTGATTCACCATCAATTTCGATAGTGTCTATAATTACGAATGCTGTGTCAACAATTCTTTGAATGTATAAGGTGCCTTTTTTTAATCCAGTAATATTACCTGTAATGTGTACATTGCCTTTGTCCTCTTTTTTTGAACATGATGCTAGTAGAAAAATTGAAGTGATTACAATTATGAAATTTTTCATTTTATTTTTGGTTAGTTTTAATGTGTTTTTAAAATTGATAAATGTTAGTTTAATAGCTTGCAAATTAATAAAATTGTTTGATTCATATTGTTTTTAGTTGTTCTATTTTATTAGCATGATACTGAATAAATTAAACATAATTATAGTTGATTAGCCTTTTAACCATGCATTTCTAAGTTTCTCTTTTGTGATGTCAGTTGCTTTGTAGGTATCTGTGTTTTCAAAAGGAAGTTTTATTTTCCCATTGATGATTTGTTCTTTTCCTTCTCGTTTTATTTTTATAGTGATTGCATCGTTATCATTCCATTTTTTACTTTCATTGAGTAGATCATAGATGTTATCAAGGTTATAATTTTTATTGTTAATACTCATAATTATATCTTCGCCTTTAAGTCCTAGTTCTGTAAAAAATTGATTTAATTCAATTTCTGGAAGAACAATGATTTCCTTTGTTTGCGGAATGATATTGATATATGGACTTTGCCCTTTTAAGAATATCGGGGCGACCTTTTTTTCTTTAGATATTGTAATTCCTACTTTTGAAAAATAATTATTGTATGGTATTGGAGTTGTTCCTGACACATAAGTTGTTAAGAAATCACCCACTTCTGGATAAGTTAATTCGGTTATTTTATTAAAAAGTTCGCTGTCATTAAATGGTTTTGTAATGCCAAATTCATTAGATAATTTTTTCATTAAATCTAAAATCCCTCTTTCTCCATTACTTTTCTCTCTTATAATAATATCAATACACATTCCTATTAAAGCGCCTTTTTCATACACATTAAGATATTGTTCTTTATATGGGCTTTGAAGTGCATTGGCACTCATAGTTGTGAATGACATCGTATCATCTAGCGTTTTGGCATTTTCTATCTTTTCAGCTAATCGATTGTAAAATTCATCTTCTGTGATTAATTCTTGATTGATTTGGAATAAGTTTGCAAAATATTCTGTAACTCCTTCATACATCCATAAATGTTGGGACATTTTAGGCTTGTTATAGTCAAAATATTGAATCTCTTTAGAATGTATAGTTAATGGTGTTAAAATATGAAAAAATTCATGTGAAACAACATCTTTCATTTGTTCTGTTAATTCCTCTTTTGACATTACTTCAGGAAATACAACAGTTGTTGATGTAGGATGTTCTAATGCACCAAAACCGCGAGCATCATTTTTTTTGATATCGGATAAATACAATAAAACAGAATACTTTTTTGTGGTGTTAATATTTCCTAAAAACTTTTTTTGAGCCGTTATCGTTGTTTTCATACCTGAAGAAATACTTTCAGCGGTTATTTTTCCGGTTGGTGAATAAACACTAATTTGGATTTCCATTCCATCAACTGTAAAATTGGTAAAATCGGGCTTTGAGTACATAATGGGATTTTCAACTAATTCAGCATACTTTGAAGTCTTAAAAATATCATTTGTATCACTCGTGTCTAAATCAGTCATCGAAGTTGCACCCCATAACTTTGCAGGATGTACTACTTGTACTTTATACGGCGTGCTTAAAAAATCATTGAAATAGCCAACAAAACAATGTGTGTTTAGTAAAATATTTTCATCTGCGATGATATTTGAACCTGTAGGCGAAAAGATATCTCCACTGCCAAAACCAGTCCCTTTTTCAATATCAAATGTGTCGTTTACCAAATAGGTGATTCTAGAAAGTGTTTTAGCATTTTTAATCGACCATGAGTTTTCATCAATTTTAGTAACGGGTAATGAATTTCCTTTTTTGTCAAATGCTTTTAAGCTGTCAATAAACTGTCCAAAATTATCAATAGAGTATGTTCCAGGAACCATTTTAGGTAAATTAAAAATAATTTCATCCGAAGTTATTTTTGGAGGCGATACCGTTACCATCACTTTATCATCTTTGATGTCTTTTAAGTTTATTTGGACTCCTATTTCTTGTTTTGAGCTATTGTTGTCAATAGCAGATTTACAGCTCCAAAATAATGTTGTCGCTGTAAGTAATAAAATAATTTTTTTCATTTGTAGGTGTTCTTTTTAGACAAATTAATTTGAATTAAATTAACTTGAATTAAAAAAGCACTCTTTTTTTAGGAGTGCTTTAGGTAGAATTGTTAGTCTAATTTATTTTTTATGTAATATTTCCCATCCAAATCGTCATCAAAATCATCAATTTTTAATGGTTTTGGTTTTGGTTTATTTGCTGCTGCCTTTTTCTTCCACATTTCGAATTTTTCTAGAGGCATCTTTTTTTTCATAATTTCTAGAACCTCTTTTTCAACTAGACCAAATTCTTTTTTGATAATTTCAAAAGGATTCTTTTCTTCTAGGGCCAATGTAACAAGTTTTTCTGTTTGTTCCCAGTTCAGTTCTTTACGGCTACTCTTTTTCATCACGTGAAAATTAATTCTACTTGGTTTTAATGATTATTATAGATGATTCTATTTATCTGCCAATATTAATAAAAATAGTAATTGGTTAGATTAAATCAGAGATTTTTTTTTAAAATTAAAAAAGAATTATCTATAACCAAAATTAAGGAATCAATTTATGATTCAGATGCTTTTTGTAAAATTGTTTTGTAAATGAAACCAGAAGCAATTGCTCCTAGTATTGGCGCTACCCAAAATAACCAAACTTGAGACAAAGGTTCCCCTCCTACAAATAAAGCTTGAGATAGAGATCTGGCTGGATTTACAGAGGTATTAGTGATTGGAATACTAATTAAATGAATTAATGTTAATCCTAAACCAATAGCAATTCCTGCAAATTTTCCATTTGCAAATTTATCAGTTGCCCCCAAGATTATTAATAAAAAAAATAAAGTCAATGTAAATTCAGCAATGAAAGCTGCCTGCATCGAATAGCCATCAGGAGAAAATGCTCCAAATCCATTCGAAGCAAATGCACCAGCTTTCGTATTATCTATAGTAAAACCAGCTTTCCCTGAAGCAATTGTAAATAATGTGCCAGCGGCTGCAGTTGCCCCAATGCATTGTGCAATTATATATGGAATTAAATCTTTTGCTGAAAATCGACCTCCAGCCCATAGTCCTAATGATACTGCAGGGTTGAAATGTCCACCTGAGATATGACCTACAGCATAAGCCATTGTTAAAACAGTTAGTCCAAAAGCTAACGCAACTCCAATAAATCCTATACCTAAATTAGGGATTCCTGCAGCAAAAAGTGCGCTACCACAACCTCCAAAAACTAACCAATATGTTCCGAAAAATTCTGCAAAAAGTTTTTTCATATCAATGTATTTAAAATTAATTATTAATTTAACTGTTCCAATTTAATAAAAATTATAATACAATACATTGATAATTTGTCAGATATTTTTTTTTAAATATTAAAACAATCCACTCAATGGTTTGTTTTTAATTCCAATTTTAGTGTAATCAAAGTTTAGTTTTTGTTGTAACAGAGAAGCGTAAACACTTCGGAAATCTATTTGATATTTTAAATCCCCATTATCTAAATCAGTTAAATTTGGGTTGTTACCAATTATTTTCCCTTTGTTATTTCCTCCAATGACAAACATAGGAGCTGCTTTACCATGGTCTGTTCCGTTTTTGTTGTCTTTTACACGACGACCAAATTCAGAGAAAACTACAATAGTTACATTTTGCAATAGATTTGATTTTTTAAGGTCTTCATAGAAACTAAATAAGGAATCGTTTAATTCTGTTAATTTGTTACTATGAATAGGTAATTGGTTATCATGTGTGTCAAATCCTCCTAAAGAAGTGTAGTATACTTTAGAGTTCAAATTCCCTTTAACCAAACGTGCTATCCATTCTAGATTTTTGCCCAAATTTGTCTTTGGATAACTTATTTCAGTAGTAGAACGTGCCAAAGCTTTTTGAATTTCATCGGATCCTTCAACTACTGATTCTGCAATTTTTCGAACAAAGTCTAAAGATGGATTTTTTGATAATTGTACATTTTCTTCTTTATCTTTTTTGATTTTAAATTTATCAGGATTTTTAACTGTAATTGAATTAGGTTCTTTTCCTTTAAGTGATAAATTATCAGTATTATCAATGTTAATTCCCGCAATTGGGTTGTGTTCTTTGCATTGTAAATCTAAATAGCGACCTAACCATCCATCGTTTAGATATTGGCTGGAAGCTGAGGCTGTTTGCCAAATCTCTTGTGATCTAAAATGAGAACGGTTGGGTTCGGGATAGCCAACATTTTGAATAACTGATAAATGACCGTTTTGTAACATTTGTGCAAAACCTTTTAGAGCTGGATGGAAAGCCATGCCTTTATCGGCACCTATAACATCATCTTTGGACAAAGCAATTTTAGGTCGTAAAAAATAATAATTTGGATCCTCAAATGGAATAAAGGTATTTAAACCGTCGTTCCCTCCATTTAATTGTACAAAAACAATAGATTGCTCTCCTAAAACTAAATTTTGTTGGGAGCCAAAAGCGTGTAAAAAATCAGGCAGTAGCAAAGAACCACCAGTAAAAGTTCCTGTTAAGGCTAAAAAATTTCTTCTATTCATGATGATTCGGTTTAAATTAATTGAAATTCAGGGAGTTTTATCATATTGTTGAACAATCTTAAAATGGCTTGGTCAGCATTTTTTGCATTTTCATCAAAATCGTATTTTAATATTGTTTCAAAGTCTTTTTGACTGTCTTCATCCACTTGAAAAAGTAATCTATTAGATAATTGTGCTATAATTTGTTTATTGTTTCCTTTGGCCCAATCTATATGTACAACTGATTCTTTTGTTTTAGAATTCCCCATATTTGGAGTATCCATTGTAGAATCGTTCATAGTGGAGTCTTTCATCTTTGAAGGGTCTCTTAATGCTTTTTGATTGAAAATTTTCCCATTGGAAAGAATGTAAGACAGATTGTTTCGTTGCAAATACATTTGTGAAGTAAGCCACGATTTTCCGCCATCCCATCCTTTAACATTTGGCTGATTGAACAAATCCATATTTTGTTGTTTGGCAAAGAAAGCAACAAAATTTTTATTTTTCATTTCGATATTCAATTCCGATATTAATTGTAGACTGAATTCTAATGGGTTTTTAATTTTTGAACCCGCTGTGTTTTTTTCAAATTCTTCAGTAAAAATTTTAGTCAGTAAAGGTTTTATTTCAAAATTTACCGATCTAAAATAATCTCCATAATAAGTGACTAATTTTTCACTTGGTTCATCATAAATAAACCATTTTAAAATTTTTCTAGTGACAAAATAAGGAATGTTTTTTTGTTCGAAAATAATATCAATCATTTCTTCAATTTTGAATACTCCTTTTTTACCAAAGTAGACAATAGGGTCATTGTCTTCATCTCTCTTGCGGTACATTGCTTTTTCTTCTCCAATACCTAATCCTGCTAAACCTTTAGCACCATTTTGAATGTCTTCTTCGGTATAATTTCCAATTCCAATGGTGAAAAGTTCCAAAAGTTCACGACTTAAATTTTCGTTGATTTTTCCTTTTTTATTATCGGTATTGTCTAAATAACGTACAACAGCATTTGACTGAACTATTTGTTTGGTTAACTCTTTAAAATTACCGAAGGCATGTTCTCGAAGGATTTGGTTGTGTTGAAAAATCCAATAATTGACTTTTACTTTTTGAAAAGTAGCTACATAATGATTGTGCCAAAAGCAGACCATTTTTTCTTTTAAAGGAAAATCATCGTTTAGCATTTTGTCAATCCACCAAGATTTCATGTCCATATTACTTGCGTTTTCCTCTTTACGAAGTTCTTTTTTTGCTTCAGGATTAGCGTCTTTATACTTTTGACGAATTTCTTTCATCTCAAGAAGACTTTTTGGACTACTTTTCAAAAATTCGGGTATTTTATTTTCAAATGGGATGCTGTAGGATTGCTCTAGGAATTTTTGAATGCCTAAACTTTCAATCGATTGCGCTTGTTTGTTAGAAAAACCTAATCGGAGCGACCATAGTGAGTTACGATTCATAATTATTTCGGTTTTTTAGTGGTTATTATCGTTTCTATTTTTTTCTAAATAGTGTCTTTCTTTTAAAAAATATAAACGATTGTTAATAGCTTGTTCTATAGGATTCTATATTTTATAAAAGGTTTAATTGATGAGATTATTTTTTATAATATCACTCAAATATACATGTAAGACTTTAACTTAAATACTTGTTTTCCAAAACGATAAACCTAGTAAAATTAGTAATCCTAATAGGTTAAAGCCAAAAAAATAAAGAACTAAGAGTGGTTGTTCAATAAATAATAATAACATTGCAAAAACGAAAAAAAACAAACTACAAACATTAAAGAATTGCATGTGGCGAATGAGTGTTTGTTGTAAATTTAGATTTTTTATTTCGATTAAAATAATCTTGCTTTCTTCTTTTTTATAAGTGTCTATTAAGTCCAATTACAGTAAAAAAAACGATTTATAAGCCAATAATATCAATGAAGTCGCTGAGAAAAGTATTGCAGGAGTTTCTATTTCTAGTGTCATTGGTTAACTGAATTTCAAAGTTTGTGATTTCTTTTTGATTAATTTAGGTAATGTGGTCAAAAATAGGCTCTAATTTTGCAATTCAAAATGATTTTGTCGGTAGTCTATTTTGTATTTAAATTATAATTAAGGAAGAAGGGGTGATGATTATTTATAGAGATTTTGAAACAAAAAAAATCCGATTTACTTTTAGCAAATCGGATTTTAATTTATTTTGAGATATTAATTTTCTCTAGTTATTTTTTACAAGTGAATTACTTCACCATAAGCATCTGCAACAGCTTCCATTACTGCTTCACTCATTGTTGGGTGTGGGTGAATTGCTTTTAGGATTTCATGTCCAGTAGTTTCTAATTTACGAGCCACAACTGCTTCAGCAATCATATCAGTAACACCAGCACCAATCATGTGACAACCTAACCATTCTCCGTATTTTGCATCAAAAATTACTTTTACAAAACCATCTGAATTTCCAGAAGCCTGTGCTTTTCCAGAAGCTGAGAATGGGAACTTACCAATTTTCAAATCGTATCCTTTTTCTTTAGCTTGTTTTTCAGTCAAACCTACAGAAGCGATTTCTGGAGTTGCATACGTACAACCTGGTACGTTTCCGTAATCTATTGGATCTACGTGCATCCCTTTAATCTTTTCTACACAGTTGATTCCTTCAGCAGAAGCAACGTGAGCCAAAGCTTGCCCTGGAGTTACATCACCAATAGCGTAGTAACCTGGGATATTCGTAGCGTTGTAAGCGTTTACTAAGATTTTATCTCTGTCTGTAACGATTCCAACTTCTTCTAATCCAATGTTCTCGATGTTTGTTTTGATTCCAACAGCAGAAAGTAAAATATCAGCTTCCAAAATTTCTTCCCCTTTTGCAGTTTTCACAAAAGCTTTTACTCCTTTTCCAGTAGTATCAATGCGCTCAACTGAAGAATTTGTCATGACTTTAATACCTGCTTTTTTCAAAGATTTTTCAAATTGTTTTGAAATATCTTCATCTTCTACTGGTACAACGTTTGGCATGAATTCTACAATAGTTACATCAGTTCCCATAGAGTTGTAAAAGTGAGCAAACTCTACTCCAATAGCTCCAGAACCAACAATGATCATTGATTTTGGTTGTGTAGGTAATGTCATTGCTTGACGGTAACCAATTACTTTTACACCATCTTGTGGTAAGTTTGGTAACTCACGTGAGCGAGCTCCTGTAGCGATAATGATATGGTCAGCACTGTATTCAGTAACTTTTTTATCTTTGTCAGTAACGTCAATTTTTTTACCTGGTTTTAGTTTACCAAAACCATTAATCACGTCAATTTTATTTTTTTTCATCAAGAAAGTTACTCCTTTGCTCATTCCTTCAGCAACCGAGCGGCTACGTTGAACGACAGCTGGAAAATCTTTATCGAATTCTGAAACCGTCAATCCGTAATCAGAAGCGTGTTTTAGATAATCAAAAACTTGAGCCGATTTTAATAAGGCTTTTGTTGGGATACATCCCCAGTTCAAGCAAACGCCTCCTAAGTTTTCTTTTTCAACTACGGCAACTTTAAACCCTAATTGTGATGCTCTAATGGCAGTTACATATCCGCCTGGTCCACTTCCTAAAACAATAACGTCGTATTTCATTTTTTGCTATTTTATATTTAATGCTAAAGATCAACTTGCTTGAACAACTGCTTTTTAAATTTGGTTATTACAGTTGAATTGCGATTGCGAAATTACGGATTTATTTTAAAAGATGATTTAAAACTTTATTGAATTACTATTTTAAAAGGATATTTCACAGAGATTATTAGGAAAGTGATATTTTATTTAATGGAATGATATTGACAAGGTTCTAATATCGGTTGTTTAGGGATTATTGTTTCAAATTTAATTAAAAAGTTTTTTTTTATTTAACACCAATTTTGGGTAGATATTCTAAAATGTATATTGTAAACAAAGGGATTGTCCTTCGTTATTTTTGTTTAAACTGATTTCAATTTTTTTATTTTCATAACGTTTTGTGAAAAAATATGAAGTACTAATTCCAATTAGCGCTCCTGCTGCTACATCCCAACCATCATGTTTTTTGGCTTGAATTCTAGAGTAGCCTACAAAGGAAGCGATTATATAACTGGGAATTCCATATTTCCATCCGTATCTTTTTTGTATGAAAGATGCTCCTGAGAAAGCACTGGTAGTGTGGCCAGAAGGGAATGAATAATTATTAGAACCATCAGGTCTCGGTTTTGATATAATCTGTTTTAATGAGCGTTGGATTATTAATCCTGTACCGTAGGCCTTTAAAAATTGCCAATTAGGTTTTGTATTATCGTCGTTCCAAATAAATGTTGATCCTAGTGCAATTGCAGGAAGCGCATATTCGATAATGTCTCCACTTTTGGTTATAGTCTCGTTTTGCGCCTTTGTTGCGTTGGCATGAAATAAAAGTAATAATAGTAGAATCGTTTTTTGCATTTTAAAAAGATAGCGTTGCACCAAGCACAGACATATTGCCTATTTTATTAAAATTGAAATTGGTTTTATAGGTTGTTTTTTGACGAATATTCTCTAGTGTTTCTGCTTTTTTAAATATTCTTCTATTAGCAATGTTTTTCCCAATTACATAACCTATTAATACACCTAATGGATAGTCTGATGCCCAATGTGCTTTTTGACTCAGCATATTAAAAGCTAAGACACCTCCAAGAGAATAACCTACTGGTTTGATCCATTTGTATTCAGGGTAATTAGTAGCTATCACCGTTAATGTTGCTACAAATGTTGCTAAATGTCCAGATGGCATTGCATCGTAATTCGTTTTTCTTGATTGATAGGCAGAAAAGCTTGGGAAAGGATTCCATTTCCCTCCAGAACTAGTGTTAACTGAAGGGCCCTCTCTACCTGTTATTCGTTTTATAATCTGAGTAGTGACACCTACAGAAGCAATTACTTCGACTAACTCACTAGAGGTGTTTATAGCTCGGTAATCATTATCATTGAATTTACCCATCGTATAGAAAACACCGCTTAACAATAATATCGTGTTCCAATTACCTATCATAAATACCGAGGAAGAAACTGTAGTAGGAATAAATTCTACTCCTGCAATTCTTTTGTAGTGTGAAATTTCATCCCAACCACCAATTTTAGCCCCTAATTTATTTGATTCATCGCTTATCTGTTGGTCAAAAGGCAGTGTTGCTAAAGTTGAGCCTAAGACTAATCCGTCCCATTTCAAATTTTCTTTTTGGATAGTAAATTTTGCAAATTCGAGTATGTCTTTTGGGATATAGCGCACCATATCCAATACTTTTGGTTTTTTATAACCATAGCTTATAGAATCGTTAATTTTGTAGAATTTATAGATAGAGAGACTATCAATATCTTGGGAATAGGTCAAGATATTGGTCAGAAACAGGATTATAAGTAGTACTGATTTCAAAAGCTTGTTTTATAAAATGATGTTAGTTCGCGACTGAAAACTGCGAATCGTATAAATTCTTATAATATCCTGATGTTTTATTGATTAATTCTTGGTGTGTACCTTGTTCTACAATCAAGCCTTGATCCATTACGACAATTTTGTCAGCGTTTACAATAGTTGCTAAACGATGTGCGATTACGATTGAGGTTCTGCCTTGTGTAATGGTTTCGGTAGCACGTTGAATCAATTCTTCAGAATAAGTATCTATTGATGATGTTGCTTCATCCAAAATCAAAATACTTGGATTGCTCACGTAAGCACGCAAAAAAGCAATCAACTGGCGTTGTCCTGATGACAACATTACACCACGTTCTTTTACATCAAAATCATAGTTGTCAGGCAAACTCATAATAAAATCGTGAACGCCAATCTCTTTGGCAGCTGTATAAACTTCATCTCGGGTAATTTCGGGATCACTCAAGGTGATGTTGTTGTAAATCGTATCGGCAAAAAGAAATACATCTTGTAATACAACGGCAATTTGTTTTCGCAAAGAACTCAAAGTATAGTTTTCGATATTGTGATTGTCAATGCAAATCGTACCTTCATTGATTTCGTAAAAACGATTCAAAAGGTTGATGATCGTTGATTTTCCCGCTCCAGTAGAGCCTACAATCGCTATGGTATCACCAGCATTAACTTCAAGATAAATTCCTTTAATCACTTCTTCATTTGGAATATAGCCAAAATGTACCTTTTTAAAAGAGATAGCGCCATCAAAAACAGGGGCTTCTACTTTTCCTGTATCTTGTATTTGATCTTGAGTGTCTAGGATTTCAAAAACACGGTTGGCCGCAATCATTCCCAGTTGCATCTCGTTGAATTTATCTGCAATTTGGCGTAAAGGGTTAAATAGCATTCCGATAAACATGGTGTAAGAAAACAAATCTCCAAAAGTCGTAAAGTTATCTCCGTTTAATATTTTTATTCCACCATACAAAACCACAAATCCTAAAGTAAGTGACGAAATAATATCGGCAATTGGGAAGAAAATGGAGTTGTACAATATCGTCTTAATCCAAGCTGTTTTGTGTTTGTGATTGATGTCTTTGAATTTGTCCGATTCAATGGTTTCACGGTTGAATAATTGGACAATTTTCATTCCTGTTACACGTTCCTGAACGAAAGTATTCATATTTGAAATTTCAGTTCGTACTTCCTCAAAAGCGACTTGCATCTTACGTTGAAAAATACGGGTAAAGTAAACTAAAATAGGCATCGCAACAATCACAATCCAAGTCAGTTTCCAGTTCATGTACAACATAAAACCTAGTACAACGACCATCTTCATCATGTCACTGATAATCATAAATAGCCCTTGACTAAAAATACGCGCAATCGCTTCAATGTCAGATACAGAGCGGGTTACTAGCTGTCCTACGGGTACTAAATCGAAATATTTCATTCTGAAACTCAAGATGTGTTTAAAGAGTTTTACACGAATATCTTTTACAATATCTTGACCCAACCAGTTTGCCCAAAACACAAAATAAAACTGTGAAAAAACCTCCAATAACAACACTATTCCCATCAAGATGATGTACATCAAGAGTCCGTTTGCGTCTTCGGTTTGGATATAGCTATCAACGGTTTGTTTCAGTAAATACGGGCGTAAAGCCGCAAAAATGGATAGTGAAATCGCAAAAACTACTACGCCATTAAACCGCCATTGATAGGGTTTGGTGTATGCTAAAATTCGTTTGAATAACCGTATGTCAAATGCTTTTGCTTTCATTATTTAGGAGCATATTGCTCAATTTTATAATTATAGGATAAGCTAATTTCGCTTTTATTTTCAAAACAACAAATTGAAAAAAAATCTAATTTTTTAAATTCCAAATACCCAAACTTACCTTTTTTTTCTTAATTTATGTTATAACTTAAAGTGATTAACTCAAATATGGATATTCTATTTTTGTTAAATACAATCCATGTGCTGGAACTGAAAAACCTGCTTTTTTTCTGCTTTTACTGAGGATAATATGTTCTACATCAGTAATTGA
>JAHEBK010000268.1 GCA_024642295.1 Flavobacterium sp.
CGTGCGTGCGGTAGCATTTGCCATTGCTGATGGGCAATTACCATCCAACACAGGAGCAGGATATGTAATTCGTCGTATTTTACGTCGTGCTATTCGTTACGGATTTACCTTTTTGGACACCAAAGAAGCTTTTATCTATCAATTAGTAGAAGTTTTGGCTGAGCAAATGGGTGAATTTTTCCCAGAAATCAAATCGCAACAAACTTTAGTAACCAATGTTATCCGTGAGGAAGAAGCTTCATTTTTAAGAACACTTGACCAAGGATTGCAATTATTAGAAAACGTAATTGCGACTACTAAAGGAACCGAAGTATCAGGTGCAAAAGCATTTGAGTTGTATGATACTTTTGGTTTTCCAAAAGATTTAACAGCCTTGATTCTAAAAGAAAAAGGGATGTCTTTCAATGAAGCCGAATTTGACGCTTCGATGCAAGCACAAAAATCACGTTCTCGTGCCGCTTCAGAAGTTTCGACAGATGACTGGAAAGTACTTGTAGAAGGAAACGTTGAATCTTTTGTTGGATATGACCAAGTCGAAAACGAAGTGAAAATCACGCGTATTCGTAAAGTAGATTCTAAAAAAGATGGGGTGATGTACCAAATTGTTCTGGATGCTACACCTTTTTATCCAGAAGGTGGAGGACAAGTAGGAGATAAGGGAATCCTCTCCCCAGCCCTCTCCAAAGGAGAGGGAGTTATCGAAATTATCGATACTAAGAAAGAGAATAATTTAATTATTCACTTTGCTAAAAATTTACCAACTGATTTAAATGGTACTTTTATAGCCAAAGTAAATACGGATTTAAGAGCTTCAACGGCCAAGAATCACTCCGCAACTCACCTGATGCACCAAGCCTTGCGTACTATTTTAGGAACACATGTCGAGCAAAAAGGGTCTTTGGTAAACCCAAAAAATTTACGTTTTGACTTTTCACATTTTTCAAAAGTAACTGATGAAGAATTGCAACAAGTGGAAGATTTTGTAAATGCAAGAATTCAAGAGCAATTGCCATTAATTGAAAGAAGAAATATTCCTATCCAACAAGCGTTGGACGAAGGAGCGATGGCTTTGTTTGGAGAAAAATACGGAGATAATGTACGAGCGATAAAATTTGGAAGCAGTATGGAATTGTGTGGCGGAATCCACGTGAATAATTCAGCGGATATTTGGTCTTTTAAAATCGTTTCGGAAGGAGCAGTTGCAGCAGGAATTCGCCGTATTGAAGCAATTACTGGTGATGGTGTACGACAATTTTTTGCTTCGCAAGAAGAATTGTTAAGCGAAATTAAAGCTACTTTGAAGAATCCGCAAGATACAATCAAAGCAGTGGTTTCTTTGCAAGATGAAAATGCGAAGTTGAAAAAACAAATCGAAGCCTTGTTGAAAGACAAAGCCAAAAATATGAAAGCGGAATTAGCACAAGAATTGCAAGAAATCAACGGAATCCAGTTTTTAGCAAAACAAGTAGATTTGAATCCAGAAGGTGCTAAAGACTTGGCTTATGAATTAGGGAATTTAGGAACTAATTTATTTCTAGTTTTGGCTACAGCCGATCCCGACGCCTCGGGAGGAAAGCCAATGTTAACCTGTTACATTTCAAAAGAATTAGTAGCAGAAAAAAGCTTAAATGCAGGACAAGTGGTGCGCGAATTGGGTAAATTTATCCAAGGTGGCGGCGGAGGACAGCCGTTCTTTGCTACTGCTGGAGGTAAAAATCCAGCAGGTATTCCAGAAGCATTGACTAAAGCAATTGACTTCATTAGGTAGTAAGAAAACAAGAAGCCAGAGATATTATTCAAATTTGTATCTTTGGCTTTTTTAATCTAATTATAAGAATACCAAAACAATAGCCGTAATTTTAATACTACTTGATGAAAAAAGCTAAATATATATATTGGTTCTTATCGGTTGTTCTACTTGTGCTTTCTTCGTGTACTCACGAAGATCAAGATGATTCAGTTAAATTCTTGAAAAAGATTATAGAAACTACAGAAGGGGGAGAGGTTAAAACAACTACTTTTTTATACAATGGTGCTGAAATATCCAGTATCGAAGATGATTCAACTATCAAAGAATTTAAATATACTTTAGGTCTAATTACGGAAATTGGAACGACTACTAAATCGACTTCAGTAAGAAAAAAAGTAGCCTATTTTTATGAAAACGGGAAATTGATTCAAGTAAAATCCAACGGAGATTATTTGATTAATTATGTTCATAATCAAGATGGTAGCATTTCCTATGAGAAATTTGACATTAGTGTCTTGAATATAGAAGCCAAAATTTATCATGGTGTTTTGTTTTTTAGCAACGGGAATATTATTAGGGAAGAGCGTATTTATGATAACGTAGCTCCAGGAGTCCTTTCAAAATATAATGTGAATTATGAATACGATTTTAAATTGAATCCACTTCATAATATTAAAGGCTATGATAAATTGTTAGATCATGAAGGGATTATTTCAACAAATAATTATCTCATTAGTACTGTAGAAACAACTATTGAAAAAGACAATCAGATTATTTCTTCGGCGAGTTTTTATAAAAATACGTTTAAGTATGATAAAGGTAATTATCCGGTTGAGAAGAACTCTTTAGTGAGTATTCCACATAAAGGCATATCCATCAATTTGAAAACAACTTATAGTTATTAACGTCTTAGGCAAATTGAAAAAATCTCATGGATTTTAGACTCCAAATTCCGATTTCTAAAAGTATTTTTCCGATAGATTATCATTCCAAAATACTGACTTTAGGATCGTGTTTTGCAGAGAACATGAGTCAGAAGTTTGACTATTTTAAATTCCAAAACACAGTTAATCCATTTGGGATTATTTTTAATCCGATTTCCATTGAAAAACTAATTCAACGATCTATTCGCAAAAACTATTTTACGGATACCGATGTTTTTTATCATAACGATTTATGGCATTGTTTTGAAGTGCATTCAGAACTGTCTAATCCTGATAAAGAAGCATTGCTAAATCATTTGAATGGATTATTAATCGAATTTCATTCTCAAATTTCTCAATTAACCCATTGTGCAATAACCTTTGGAACATCATGGGTTTATCGAAATATTGAAAATAACCAAATTGTTGCGAATTGTCATAAAGTCCCACAAAAACAATTTACAAAAGAAGTATTGTCTGTTGATGCCATTGCAACAAGTATTCAAAATAGTATTGATTTAATTCAGTCTATTAACCCAAAAGTGACTTTTGTATTCACAGTTTCTCCAGTTCGCCATATCAAAGATGGTTTTATCGAAAACACTTTGAGTAAAGCACATTTAATTACAGCTTTTCATCAAATCCTAAATGCTAATTCACAAATCTTAAATTATTTCCCTTCTTACGAAATCATGATGGATGAATTGCGGGATTATCGTTTTTATGCCGATGATATGTTGCATCCTAGCACCTTGGCAATTGATTATATCTGGGA
>JAHEBK010000017.1 GCA_024642295.1 Flavobacterium sp.
ATACGAAAGTGAAGTCCCAAATCGATTTTGAACCAATGATTCGGAATTTCCTATTTGGTTTTTCTTATTTTGCAATTCATAAAATAAATCCCAACTGGTGTTTTTAGAGAATAAATAACTGATTTTAGGCTCCAGTTCATAGCCTGAAATGGTATAGTTTTTTAAAGGATAATTTTCAGAAGTTACTTTTGTAGAAATGGTATTTATAGAAGTGTTGAACAACCAACTTTTACGATACAGATGAGTGTATTGCAATTGGTGTGAACTGTTGTCTGACTCCTGTGTCCCATTCGAAAGTAAATTTTTAACCTTATTTTCTAAATAAGTATAGGTAACTGAATGGTCTTGTTTTCCTCGATTGTAAAATAAGGTGTTTCTAATACTCGAACTCAAGCCTAAAACATTTTCTTTAGAACTATTGAAGGGATTCAAATCAAAATTGTCCCCTTCATTTTTTGTTTTTCGATTAATTAAAAAGGAAGTTTGATTGTAAAAATAAGAAGCCCACTTTTGGAATCCCGTTTTATTTTGCCACTGATTTGGATTTAAAATTAGGGACTGAGAAAACTTAGTTTGATGGGTTTTAATGTACACTAAATTAGGTAAAAACACCTGGATATATTTGGCTTGATCTACAAATGGGGCAATTTCAAATTCTTGTAATTCTTGAATACCATTATTGTTGTAATCATTCCACATATAAACACCTTGTCCGTCAGCGACTTCAAGGAAGGTGAATTCTTGTTGTGGTAAGGTACCCGAAATAGTTTCATAAGTACTCGAGCTCTGAACCAATTGATTAAAAAAACGATCGTTGTAAATTATTCTTGAATTTAATGTAGATTCTTTTCTTTTGGAAGAATTGACATATTCTAACACTCTGTAATTAGCATAAATGCTCAAGTCACTGGTGTTGGTTTGAATCAATTTGGATTTTAAAAAATAGGAATTAGAGTTATTTACCCGTTGCAATAATCCGTTTTGGATACTGTCATTGCTTCTTTTTAAAAGTCCAATTTCAACATAAACTTTCGTGCTGTCTCCTCGACCTGAAAAAACACCGTATTCATTGAATCGTTGGCTTAAACTAGCAAACGCATTAGTCGTTTTGTTTTTAGATTGATTGTCCTCGATTCTACTACTACCGCCAATCCAGTTTTTGCTAAAGTGATAGCGAACTTGAGTCTGGTTTCGGATAAAATTTGATTCATTGGTTTTACTGTCACTTTTTAAATAACTGCCTAATGTATTAATATTCCATTTTTTCAATTGGAATAAACCATTTAAAACATGCCTTTTTCCAGAGAAATTATCCGAAAAATCTAGCTTCTCAAATTGATAGGTTAGCGTACCATTACTACTAGAATTTTCATTGGGACTTAAATTAAAATTTAAACCAGAAACCAGTAAACTCTGATTTCCTGAAAGAGTATTTTCTAAATTCCAATCCCGGTCAAATTCGATAGTATAAAGTCGTTCTACAGAACTAAACTCCTTTTGAACGAATTGATAGTTGCCAAAAGCATCAATTTTCCATTTTTTTGAAAACAATCTTTGTTTTGCATTTATTTTTGTGCTTAACCCTTGATTGTTGGAATCGTCTACTGTTGAGAAAAGATTTTTATCATTATTACTGATAGCAATTTCAAAATCTACAGCTGTTTTTTCAGAAGGATTGTATTTACCTAAAAAAGTCGCCACTTGGATTTTTGTGGGTGCAACGAGTTGAATAATAGGAGCATAATTCCCTTGTGGAATAGTATTTACGGGTGCAATATATTCGTAAATTCGAGTAATGCTAGAGTTGTTTTTTAAAATATAATTTCCATTGTTATTCCCAACTAAGCTAAATCGAACATTGAAAAGTTCGTCATTGGGATTGTTTGAAAATTCAAAATAGGTAATCCCACCAACAGTTCTTTTAACATATAAAACCTTGTTTTCAGAATATGTATCCAAAAAAGCAGAAGAGGCAACCATTGCAGTAGCATCATCGCCTGCATCTGATAAAATTTGAACTTGTTCTGTAGAAAGATTTTGCTGTACAGGTTGGTTTTTCACATCGTTTTCAGAATATAAATAGCCAGCCAAACTCCATTTTTTATTTTCATGTGAAGCACCAGCATAAGTTATAAATCGGGTGTAATTACGATCAGTATATTGGTATTCGACAGCAATTCTCATTTCAGAGGTAATTGTAAAAAGAGATGTAAAGGTGATTTCGCCAGCGTTGTAATCAATAGTGTAATCGTTGTTTTCACCTCTTTTCAATTGTCGTCCATTCACATAAACCCTTTCGGAGCCAGAGATGACTAATACAAACAATTCACCATTTTGTCCTATTAATTTATAAGGTCCTTGACTACCTTCTATTCCTTTAAAATTGCTTTTAGCATATTGTCCTCTTACGAGTGCTGCCGAAGCAAAAACATTGGTTTTGTTTTCTTCGGTTCCAAAGTCAAAATTAGCTGCAAGACCTTGTACTTTTTTATTGAAAGTAAGAAATTGTGTTTTGTTGTTTTCGAGGAAAATATCCCCTGCTCTGATGTTCCATTTGTCACTAAAGAGTTCCATGAAAATATTGTCAAACTGATCTAATTTTTGGGAATATCCTCCATTTTGAATTGGTATATTGCTATCTTGTAGCGAAGCGCGCAAGCTTACTTTATCTGAGATTTTTCCAGTGATTTGTAGGTCTAAGTTGGAATTTAAAACCGCATTTTGATTGCTCCCAATGGTGATGCCTCTGGTGATGCTTCCTGAAGTGTTCAATCCATCAAAGGGTACATTTTTTTTCGAAAGATTATTGTCAATTTTATATAAGGATTGTGTGGAAATATCGGTACTGACAACGCTACTGGAATCGTAAATTTTGTATTCTTTGGTTAAAAAATCGGGATAAGTTAAATAATGTACTGTTATGGAATCAGGTGGGTTGACAAAAAAGCTTTCTTTGAAAATGAAAAAACCTTTTTGAAAATCAACCACGTATTTCGAACTGTCAATAAGGTTGTTTTGTGAATCAAACAATTTGAATTGGCTTGGATTAATGCTGAAAGCCTCCACTCGAATAGTGTCCTTGGAAACAGGAATTGTTTTGGTTTTATACAATACATTGTTTTCCTGAGCCATTAGTTCAGGGAAATAAGAAATAAGTATTAAAAAAAGTATTTTTTTTAACATAGAGTGTATAACGTCAATATGTCAAAAGTAGTGTATTTTATGCTTTTAATATGTTTAAAATTTAACCACAAACCTCTCTGCCGACAGGCAGGGACCACAAAGAAGCCACTAAGATTAACCTAGACAGTTTTATGCTATTTTTAAGTAGCAGTTTGACTCTGGAAACTAACCAAAGTGAATCGCCTGATTTATTCTGTCAAATCTATTTAAAAATGGCATAAAAAAAATCAACACAAACCACACCATCTAATCGGTGCAATCTGTGTTGAAATTTAGTATGTTTTATTTTTAAGTTATCCTAATCAGTGGACATAAAAATTACTTTTCGCTAGTAATAATTTGCATCGTTTCAGTGCTGATTTGTTTCAAGATTACATTTTTACCACTCTCAACTGTTTCAGCTGCTTTGTCGTTAAAGTGTCTGATGGTGTAAAGTGTTACATGTTCGCTAAAATCTACTTTGAATCTTTTAGAAAGTACCGCATTCAAATCTTTGAAATTTCCAAATTTATCCTCCACACATACAGAAAAACTAATCGCTGAATTTTGAATCAAATTCACTTTGATTTTATATTGGTGAAATAAGGCGAAAATTTCACTGATATGCTCTTCCATGATGAAAGAAAAATCAATTGATGAAAGCGAAATTAATAGCTGATCTCTTTTTACGATAAAACAAGGTAAATAAGGTTCTAATGCCGCTCCTTTAGAAACCACAGTTCCTTTTAATAAAGGATTGATGAAAGATTTCACATACAAAGGAATTTCTTTTTTCTTTAGCGGTTGTAATGTTTTAGGGTGGATAACAGTGGCACCGTAGAACGCCAATTCGATGGCTTCTCTGTACGATATTTGATTTAATAAACTTGCATTTTCAAAATATCTTGGGTCGGCATTCATGACTCCAGGAACGTCTTTCCAGATCGTTACACTCTCTGCATTCAAGCAATAAGCAAAAATAGCAGCAGTATAATCTGATCCTTCTCGACCTAATGTTGTAGTAAAGTTATTTTCGTCAGAACCCAAGAAACCTTGCGTAATGTTTAATATTTTTCTTTTTACATTTTTAGAAATGTTTTTTTGAGTTAATTCCCAATCCACTTCGGCATCACGGTAATTGGCATCTGTTTTTACAAAATTACGAACGTCAATCCATTGCGTTTGAATTCCCATGAAACTCATAAAATGACTTAATACTGTAGTCGAAATTAATTCACCATAACTTACTATTTGGTCGTAAACAAAGTTGTAATTTGGAGATTTATTGTGAGCTAAAAAATATTCTAAATCTGAAAACTGAGTATTTACTGCTTGAAATACTTCATGTTTTTCATCCTCAAATAAATCCAATAGGATCTGGTTGTGGTATTTTTTCACTTCTTGAACAGATGACTGTAATGAAGGGGATTTGTCAAAATAGTCTTTGATAACTAATTCAAGGGCATTGGTTGTTTTTCCCATAGCAGAAACGACAAGCAATACATCCTCATAACCTACTTTTTGTAAAACATCATAAACGTTTTTAATTCCTTCTGCATCTTTCACAGAAGCACCACCAAACTTAAATACTCTCATGTTTTTTATTGTAAATGTTTATTTTTTTATTTTTTTTCAGCAAAATTAGCAATTCTATTTTCATCAAGTCGAACAAGTTGCCATTCTTTTAAAATTTCAGCACCCGATTCAATGTAGAAATCAATTGCAGGTGTGTTCCAATCCAATACATTCCATTCTAGTCGTTTTACTTTTTCATCACGAGCCAGTTCGACCATTTTAAGAAGCAACTTTTTCCCAACTCCTTCTCCTCGAAATTTTTCGGTCACAATTAAATCTTCAAGATGGATGCTTTTTCCTTTCCAAGTCGAATACTTGTAGTGATATATAGCCATTCCTACAATTTTATTTGCGTCGTTTTCAGCTACAAAAACACCAAATAATGGATTTGAGCCAAAACCATCTCGAATCAAATCATCAACAGTAACGATAACTGCGTCTGGTTCTTTTTCAAAAATAGCCAATTCTAGAATGAGTTCTAAAACAGCTTGCATGTCTTCAGAATTTCCTTTCCGAATGTTCATTTAATGGCGTTTTAAATATTTTTATAACAATCTGTTATATTAATTTTTGACAAATATACAATTCTAACAAATGAAGTGGATTTTATTATTTTCGTTTTAACAAAAAAAGCGATATTTGTGACTTCAAACTAACTACAACGATTTCTTAATGGAAGAACGCAACAAAACACTCGGAGAATACATTATTGAAAACCAAAATGCTTTTCAATATTCGTCAGGAGAATTATCTCGAATTATTAATTCCATTCGCTTGGCAGCTAAAGTTGTCAGTTATAAAGTGAACAAGGCTGGTTTAGTAGATATTACTGGAGCTGCAGGGGAGCAAAATATTCAGGGTGAAGACCAACAAAAATTAGACGTTTATGCTAATGAAGTTTTTATTCAAACCTTAATCAATCGTGAGATTGTATGCGGAATAGCTTCAGAAGAGAATGATGATTTTATTACGGTAAAAGGTAGTGACAATAAACACGCTAATAAGTATATCGTTTTGATGGATCCTTTAGATGGTTCCTCAAATATTGATGTAAATGTATCTGTTGGAACTGTTTTTTCAGTTTATAGACGAATAACACCAATTGGAACTCCGGTGACAATTGATGATTTTTTACAGCCAGGAACCTGTCAAGTTGCTGCGGGTTATGTGATTTATGGTACTTCAACCATGTTAGTTTATACAACAGGGCATGGTGTTAATGGTTTTACATTGAACCCTGCGATTGGAACCTTTTATCTGTCACATCCTAATATGCAATATCCAAAAGACGGGCATATTTACTCCATCAATGAAGGGAATTACATTCAATTTCCACAAGGAGTGAAAGATTACATAAAGTATTGTCAATCCGAAGAAGAAGATAGGCCTTATACTTCCAGATATATTGGAAGTTTGGTTTCAGATATTCATAGAAATATGATTAAAGGAGGGATTTATATTTATCCAACGAGTTCTAAAGCACCAAAAGGAAAATTAAGATTGTTGTATGAATGTAATCCAATTGCCTTTTTGGTAGAGCAAGCAGGAGGGAAAGCTTCTGATGGATACAATCGAATTATGGAATTAAAACCAACCGAATTACACGAAAGAGTGCCAATCTTCTGTGGAAGTTATAACATGGTTGAAAAAGCAGAAGAATTTATGCTTAAGGCCAAAAAAGCGTAATCTGTTTTATAGGAAGCATAAAAAAAGCTCTTGAAAATCATTTCAAGAGCTTTTTTGTTTTGTAAAGGAAAAGTGATTATTTGTACATATTTTGCATTTCGTATGCAAAAGTATCAAAATCTACTTTTTTATCAACTAAAGAGAGTGCTTTTGTAATGATGTAGTTGATGTTACTTGGCGTAAAGCCTAAACCAACACCAATTTTTTTCAACATAATTTCTTGCTTGTCACCTAATTGATGATCAACGTGCACCATTCTCGCCAGGTCATATAAACGCTCCAATCTTTGAGAGTATAAGTAAGGCGGGTTAATTGGATGTTTTGTTGGGTTCTCTAATATTTCTTCATATTCAGAAGCTGAAATTTCAAGTTTCGTAGCTAGTTTGTCTAAGAAGTTTTTTTCCTCTGGTGCAACCACACCGTCAGCAAGAGCAACACGAACAATGGCAGAAAAATGACCTTTATTTCTCTGTTTAAATTCGCTATCAAATAAATCTGAAAATGACATAATTGTTGTTTTTATATGCTACAAATATAATCCATTTTTTAAATTTTTAAATTCTATTTATTATATTTTTAAGACTAATGGGCTTTTCTTTCTAAATTGTAAAATGCAAGCACTATTTGGGAGCTCAAATCGGTGGTTTTCAAAATAAATTGTAAGTTTACAGTCCCATATCAATTTAATTTACGATACCTATGTCTGAATTTTGGATTTATTTTCAATTAGGGTTAAAACATATTATTAATGTGTTTTCCTATGATCATATATTATTTTTGATCGCCTTGTCGGTTCCCTTTAGTTTTAAAGATTGGAAACGTATTTTGCTTTTGGTCACTTTGTTTACTGTAGGACACAGTATGTCTTTATTATTGGTGATTTTTGGAATCGTAGCCATCAAAGTAAGTGTTGTCGAAATGTTGATTCCTATAACAATACTAATTGTAGCGCTCTTTAATTTATTTACTGCAGGTAAAACCAATAAAAAAGAAAGCATAAACCTGATTTTTTTTGTGACACTATTCTTTGGAATAATACACGGACTGGGTTTTTCGACTTATTTTAAATCGATTATTGCAGGAAACACAACTTCAAAATTATTGCCTTTATCTGAATTTGCTTTAGGAATCGAAGCAGCTCAAATTATAGTTGTTTTTGTAGTCCTTATTCTTTCTTATATTGTTCAGACGTTCTTTAGATTTTCAAAAAGGGACTGGACTTTGGTAATGTCAGCATTTATTATTGGAGTGGTCTTGCCAATGATTATTGGTAATGAAATATGGATTAAATAAAAAAATGGAAAAAATAAAATTGAATAAATACGACAAAGCTTATTTAAGAATTGCTACTGAATGGGGGCTTTTGTCTTATTGTAAACGTAAAAAAGTAGGGGCGATTATCGTTAGAGACAGAATGATTATTTCAGATGGTTATAACGGAACACCCTCTGGATTTGAAAACTGTTGTGAAGATGAAGAAGGATTGACCCGTTGGGATGTTTTACATGCTGAAGCAAATGCAATTTTGAAAGTAGCTAGATCAACTCAATCCTGTGAAGGTGCCACTTTGTATATAACGCTGTCTCCTTGTAAAGAATGCAGTAAGTTAATTCACCAATCGGGAATTAAAAGAGTGGTGTATCATAATGGCTATCGTGATGATTCAGGGATTCAATTTTTGAAAAAAGCGGGCGTTGTGGTGGATCATATCATTGATTTAGAGGAATAAATGAAATTCAATTCAAAATATTTACCTATTCTTATTGGCATCACTTTAGCAATTGGTATTGTTTTGGGGGAATGGATGCATACATCAAATGAAGGTGTTTTTTTGGCTAAAAATAATTCTAAAGCAAAACTCAACAAACTAATAGATTTTATTGAAAATGAATATGTTGATGATGTCAACACGGATTCTATCGTTAACAGTACGGTAGATAGAATCATGGAGCAATTAGATCCACATTCCGTTTATGTGCCACCTAGTGAACAAGTTCGTATGGTTGAGAATATGCGTGGGGATTTTGTAGGTATTGGGGTTAATTTTTACATGTTCAAGGATACACTGGCGGTAATCAAACCTGTAGAAAATGGTCCTTCAGCCAAAGCCGGAATTAAAGCAGGTGATCGAATATTATATGCCGATAAAACCAAACTTTTTGGTCGAAAATTACCTTCGGATAGTTTGTATTCCAAATTAAAAGGCGTTCGAGGCTCTTCTATTGAACTCTTAGTTTATAGAAAGTCAGCAAACAAAAAAATAAACATTACGCTTAAAAGAGATGTCATTCCATTAAAAAGCGTCGATGTTTCGTTGATGCTAAATTCTAAAACGGGCTATATTAAAATCAATCGTTTTGCTGAAACAACTTATAATGAATTCAAATCAGGGTTGTTAAGATTAAAGAAATCAGGATTGAATAGCTTGATAGTTGATCTTCGAGACAACGGGGGAGGTTATATGGAAAAAGCTGTTGAGATAGCTGACGATTTCTTGAAAGACAGTCAGTTGATTGTTTTTACCAAAAATAAAAAAGGAACCATACAAAATACTTTTGCTTCCAAAAATGGGATTTTTGAGCAAGGACGGCTTTTTATTTTGATAGATGAAAACAGTGCTTCTGCGAGTGAGATTTTAGCAGGAGCGATTCAAGATAATGACCGTGGGACAATTGTAGGACGACGTTCTTTTGGAAAAGGATTGGTGCAACGCGAAATGGATTTTGAAGATGGTTCGGCGGTTCGATTGACTGTGGCGCGTTATTATACGCCGACAGGTCGTTCAATTCAAAAATCGTATAAAAAAGGTGTAGAATCGTATTTCAAAGAGTCGGAATCTCGTTTTTTAACGGGAGAATTGTATGATAAAGACAGTATAAAGATTGCGGATAGTTTAAAGTTTAAAACCCCAAAAGGACGCATCGTTTATGGCGGTGGTGGAATCGTTCCTGATGTTTTTGTGCCTATTGAAGTTGAAGATTCTAATGTCAATTATTTGATGCAATCAGGTATTGTTGGAAATTTTGTTTTCGAACAATTGGACAGAGATAGGACATTATTCAAAAATATTACTTTTAAACAGTTTTTGGATAAAATGAATGCAACCGACATTTATTTCAATATTTTTCAAGGTTTTATCTCTAAAAATAGACTAGTACTCAATCTTTCTAAAAATAAAGAAGTGGTAAAAAGGTATCTCAATGCTGAATTTGCCCGACAACTCTATGGCGAGAATTATTACTATCAAATTCTTTTGAAAGAAGATCCCATGGTAAAGATGGTTTTGAGTAAAAACTGAAGATTTTTGATTTCAGATTAACGATTTTTGATTTCAGATTAAATTCGCAATAGACTCATTTAGCTCTTAACTTATAACTTTTTACCTCGTACTATCGTGTACGTGTGTTTGAATTCCATCGTTCCATAAGGTAAGGAGATCGGTGGCAACAGCTGCGCCACTTCCAGCTGCAATCGCAAGTTGACTTCTCCATCCTGCCAAAGTTCCAATAACATAAATACCATTTGTAACTTTATGGTCAAGGTTTTTTAGTTGTATGCGCTGTTTTTCAGGAAGTGCTTTTTGATGTGTTTCTACATATTGCATTAATCCGTCAATATTAAAAGTATTGGCTGAGCCAATGCCTACAACGATGCTTTTGGTTTTGTAGCTGTTTTTATTTGTGATAACAGTGAAATTAGGAAAATCTCCTTCTATTTTGATAACTTTTTCACCTGAAATTTGTGTGATATGGGGATAACTTTCAGCTAAATGCTGTGTTGAAGTGTTTAATAGGTCAGCTCCAAGTGTGCCTGGAGCAATTCCGTAAGCATTATTAAATAATGCGTCTTGGAGTGAAGATGCTTTTTGGTGTGTAAAAATTCCGATTTTTTTATCGCTAACGAATGCTTTATTTTTTGCTGAGCCTAAAACTAATGCGCAGGAAATTCCAGATACACCACCACCAATAATAAGAGTGTCGAATTTCATTATTGTCTGTCTTTCATTTTTTCTTCAATCTTTTTTGACATTCTAAAAATCAATAAGATTAAAACGGCACAAAATGAAGCAGCAATTCCAATAAAGGCCACCGCATTATCCCCATGAAAAGGATCTTTAAAATCTAACATTGAAATGTTGAAAATAATTAGTGCGACAGCTAAAAATACCAATATGTTGATTAGGATTTTCATAAAATGTTTGTTTTTGATTGTTGTAAAGGCTTTGTTTTAGGGTGATATATTAAATTCTAGAGGGTGTATAATTGCCTTTACTAGTATTATTGGGGGTAAAATTATAAAAAATATATTTAAACAAATAGTCCTTTAACATTAGCAGCAAATAATTTAACAGCGATAGTTGTTAGAGCGATATTCAATTTCTACAGCCGTGTTTTTGTTTAAATGTTTTATTGATTTTCTGGTTTAAAAAAAAATAAAAATTAGGAATACAGTTGTTATTGTGATGTTAAAATGGCTGATTGCTGTTTACGGGATGTTAATAGCGCTGTTTTGCTCCTGTGATTTGCATTTGTTTGACTACCTTTGCACTTTATAATCACAGTATTTGTAATCCATGTTTCAATTAGGAAAAACCATAGTTTCAGAAGATATTTTAGAGAAAGAATTTGTGTGCAATTTGTCAGCTTGTAAAGGTGCTTGTTGTGTTGATGGCGATGCAGGAGCTCCTTTGAGTGAAGAAGAAACTAAGATTTTAGAATTAATTTATCCAAAGGTGAAACCCTTTCTTCGTAAAGAAGGAATTGCGGCTATTGAAGCGCAGGGAACTTGGGTAAAAGGAACCGATGGTGATCTAGAAACACCATTAATTGATAACAAGGATTGTGCGTATGTGATTTTTGACGGTAAAACAGCCTTGTGTGGTATTGAGCAAGCCTATAATCAAGGCATAGTTGATTGGAAAAAACCAGTTTCTTGTCATTTGTATCCAATTCGAGTAAAGGATTTTACCGAGTTTGCAGCGGTGAATTATGACAAATGGGATATATGTGATGCTGCCTGTTCTTTAGGGCAAGAATTAGAAGTTCCTGTATATAAATTTGTCAAAGAAGCATTAGTTCGTCGATTTGGTGAAGATTGGTATGCGGAACTTGAAACGGTGGCAACTGAGCTAAAAAATAACCCTGAAAAAAGATAAAATACCCTTTGTTTTTTATTTTTAAAACCCTATAGTTTACAGGGGTTTTTGACTTTTTTTATTTTTTAAATAGCTGATACAAAGTAATTTATGATTTCGGCAAAAAGAGCTTCTAATAGTTCTAGTTGTTAAAAACTAGTTCATATTGTGAATAAGTTTGCCTTTTAATACCCACAATATTTTGCAATCTTTGTAACTCACAGAAAACTTAATTTTATCTTAAAATTTCAATAAAACAAACAATAGCAATGTCGCAAATTGAACCAATCTTACAAGAGAATAAAAATCGTTTCGTAATTTTTCCAATCAAGCACCATGATATATGGGAATGGTATAAAAAAATGGAGGCTAGTTTTTGGACAGCTGAAGAAATTGATTTGTCACAAGATTTAAATGACTGGAATAACAAGTTAAGTGATGATGAAAGATATTTTATCAAACATATTTTAGCGTTTTTTGCAGCTTCAGATGGGATTGTAAATGAAAATTTGGCTGAAAACTTTGTAAATGAAGTGCAATATGCTGAAGCTAAATTCTTTTACGGTTTCCAAATTATGATGGAAAACATTCATAGTGAAACCTATTCATTACTAATCGATACTTATGTAAAAGATGAGGCTGAAAAAGATGAGTTATTCAATGCTTTAGAAGTTTTTCCAGCAATTAAGAAAAAAGCAGACTGGGCTTTAAAATGGATTGAGTCGGATTCATTTGCAGAACGTTTAATAGCTTTTGCAGCAGTAGAAGGGATTTTCTTCTCAGGAGCTTTTTGTTCTATTTACTGGTTGAAAAAACGTGGATTAATGCCAGGTTTGACCTTTTCTAACGAATTGATTTCTCGTGACGAAGGTGTTCATTGTGATTTTGCAGTGCATTTGCACAACCACCACTTAGTAAATAAAGTGTCTAAAGAAAGAATCAGAACGATTATTGTTGATGCATTAAATATCGAAAGAGAATTTATTACAGAGTCATTACCGGTGAGTTTAATTGGTATGAATGCAACCTTGATGACGCAATATTTAGAGTTCGTTGCTGATAGACTTTTGGTAGAACTAGGTTGTGATAGAGAATACAACACTTCAAATCCATTTGATTTTATGGATATGATTTCATTGCAAGGGAAAACAAATTTCTTTGAAAAGAAAGTAGCTGAATATCAAAAATCAGGTGTTATGAACACGGATAATGATGCTCAGAAAATTAGTTTTGACGCTGATTTTTAACCTATAACCGCTAAGGAGT
>JAHEBK010000269.1 GCA_024642295.1 Flavobacterium sp.
GCCCCATTTCTTGACAAATAGGGTTACGCAAAAGGTATTGGAACAAACCGTGAGCATAAGGAGTTACATCAAATGGCTCCTCAGCATCTACACCTGCTAATTCACTAGCTGTAATATTACGAACCGTATTACCACAAGCTTCTCTTAAAGTAATATCGTCTTTTGCTAAAGCAGCCCAAAGTTCTGGTGTTCTATCCAAGCTTACGTAGTGAATTTGAATATCCTGACGGGTTGTAATATGCAAACGACCTGTAGAATACTCCTCAGAAACATCCGTAATTCTTTTTAATTGCTCGCTAGTTACTTTTCCGTAAGGCAATTTAATACGAATCATTTGCACGCCTTCTTGACGTTGACCGTAAATACCACGAGCCAAACGAAGACTACGAAAACGTTCGTCATCGATTTGTCCACCGCGGAATGCGTGAATTTTTTTCTCTAAATCGATAATCTCTTTTTGGACAATCGGGTTTTCTATTTCTGTTCTAAAACTTTCCATTTTATCTGTATTTTCCTCCCCCCGACCCCCTCCGAAGGAGGGGGAGGCTTAACGGGAAATTGTTGATGTATTCTCTTGTATTAATTCTATAATCACTTACCTTAACTCCTTTTGAGAGTTCCTCCTTCGGGGGTTAGGGGGATTATTTAATAAATCCTACTCCTGCTGTTGTATTCGTTGAAGCATCAATTAAAATAAAGGCTCCATTTGATTTGTTATCGTTGTAAGCATCAAAATATAAAGGCTTACTCAATTTAATGGTAACTTCACCAATTTCGTTAATTGCTAATTGAGATGCTGGTGTCGTTCCTGAATAATCCGTTGCAATTACATTCTTTATGCTATCTACTTTAGCCAACACTCTATTGGTATTGTGTTGGATTAAATATTTCGTACCAGGAACTAATTTTTTACTATCCATCCAACAAACAGTTGTTGTGATATCTTTTTCAACTTTTGGCAATTCATTTGATTTTACAATCATATCCCCTCTAGTCACATTGATGTCATTTTCCAACTCAATAGTTACAGAAGAACCTGCTTTTACCTCATCAAATTGTTCATTAAAAAAGTGAATTTTAGTCACTACTGATTCTGTCAAAGAAGGTAATACTGTTACTGCATCTCCTACTTTAATATTGTTTCCGTATAATTTACCAGCGTATCCTCTAAAATCGTGGTATTCTTCTGTTTTTGGACGAATAACCGTTTGAACTGGGAAACGAGCCAAACCATTATCGTAAATGTCTTTTGATTCCAAACCTTCTAAATGCTCCAAAATAGTTTGTCCTTCGTACCAAGGCATTCCTCCTAATGATTCTACCACGTTGTCTCCAGTCAATGCACTTAACGGAATATAACTTACGTTTTGTTCTTTGTAAGCACTTTTCTCATTTAACGCTTGAAAGTCTGCTTTGATTTTATTGAAAACCTCTTCAGAATAGTCCACTAAATCCATTTTGTTCACGGCTACAATCACATCTTTAACTCTCAATAAATTATTGATAAAAAAGTGACGGTATGTTTGCTCAATTACTCCTTTACGAGCATCAATCAAAATAATTGATACTTGTGAAGTCGAAGCTCCTGTCACCATGTTACGAGTATATTCTACGTGACCTGGAGTATCAGCAATAATGTAACTTTTCTTAGCAGTAGAAAAATAGATGTGCGCCACATCAATAGTGATTCCTTGCTCTCTCTCTGCCACTAATCCGTCAGTAGCCAAAGAAAAATCTAAATAATCATATCCTTTTAGTTTACTACTTCTTTCAATTGCTTCTAATTTATCTGTAGTTAACGATTGTGTATCATACAATAATCTCCCGATTAATGTACTCTTTCCGTCATCTACACTTCCTGCTGTTGCTATTTTTAAAACTTCCATTTTATATTTTGTTTAAAGTTTAAGGTTTAAAGTTGTTTAACTATGTTCCTTAAATCTTTTAATTTTTAAATCCTCAAATCTTTCAATCGTTGTTTTCTAAAAGTATCCCTGTTGCTTTCTTTTCTCCATCGCTGCTTCAGAACGCTTGTCATCAATTCTAGCCCCTCTTTCTGAAATTGTAGAAGCTCTAATCTCTCCAACTACTTCTGAAATTGTTGCTGCATAAGAATCAACCGCTGCTGTACAACTCATATCACCTACTGTTCTAAAACGAACAATTCTTTCTTCTACCACTTCATCTTCGTCTTGAAAAACATAAGGAGAGTGCGACCAAATCATTCCGTCTCTAATAAACACTTTACGTTTGTGTGAAAAGTAAATAGATGGAATTTCGATTTGCTCTTGTTCGATATAACTCCATACATCTAATTCTGTCCAGTTTGAAATAGGAAAAACACGTACATTTTGTCCGTTTTCAATTTTACCATTCAATAAATCGAATAATTCTGGACGTTGGTTTTTTTCATCCCATTGACCAAAGTCATCACGAACAGAGAAAATACGCTCTTTAGCTCTTGCTTTCTCTTCATCACGACGAGCACCACCAATACAAGCATCAAATTTGAATTCTTCGATAGCATCTAAAAGCGTAGTCGTTTGCAAGCTATTTCTACTAGAATATTTTCCAGTTTCTTCTACTACTTTCCCTTCGTCAATGGCATCTTGTACATTACGAACAATTAGTTCCAAACCTAATTCTTTTACCAATCTATCTCTAAATTCGATAGTTTCAGGAAAGTTATGCCCTGTGTCCACGTGTAACAATGGAAAAGGAATTTTAGCAGGAAAAAAAGCTTTTTGCGCTAATCTCACTAAGGTAATCGAATCTTTTCCACCTGAAAAAAGCAACACAGGCTTGTCAAATTGAGAAATAACTTCTCTAAATATGTAAATCGCTTCGCTTTCTAAAGCATTTGTTTTTAATACTGAACTCATTTTTTTTGTTTAAAAAAGTTTAAAGTTTAAAGTTTAAAGTTATTTCACTTTAACTTAAAATCTCTTAACCGTTAATTATTTCTATTCTCTCTTTCCTTTTTTCAAATAATCGACTAAACAAATAACCGATTAAACTATTTTCCGTGTAACCCACATTCTTTATGACTTTGTTCCCAATACCATCTTCCGGCTCTGATGTCTTCTCCTTCAACAATCGCTCTGGTACAAGGCGCGCATCCAATGCTTACAAAACCTTTTTTATGTAAACTATTTTGAGGTACATTATTAGCATCAATATATTTTTGAACTTCTTCTAATGACCATTTCAGCAAAGGATTGAATTTGATCATTTTAAAATTTTCATCGTATTCAAACAAATGCAAATCGCTTCTGTTTTCTGATTGTTCCGCTCTTAGACCTGTAATCCAAACATCATTTCCAGCTAAAGCTTTTCTCAAAGGAACTACTTTACGAATGAAACAACATTCTTTTCTATTCTCAACCGACTCAAAGAAACTATTAGGTCCTTT
>JAHEBK010000270.1 GCA_024642295.1 Flavobacterium sp.
CAGAGAGAAGTACTCAAAAGACTATGTTTTTAAAGTGAAAGATCAAAAGAAAGACAGTTTGTCAATTACAGCACTTCAAAATGGGGTTTTGAATTTCAGGGAGCGTTTTACATTGTTGTCCAGCACGCCTTTGGTTGGTTATGATAAATCAAAAATGGAGCTCACCAATGGTTCAAAGGAAGCTGTTGAATTTAAGACGGAATATGATGAATTCAATCAAATGATGTATTTTGATTTTAAAAAGGTTCCTTCTGAGAAATACAATATGACCATTTTGCCGGGCGCTTTGACTGATTTTTATGAAAAACAAAATGATACACTTTCATTCAAATTATCTACTAAAGGAATAGATGAATGTGGTAATTTAAGGGTGAAATTACAAAACGTAAAAAAGTTTCCAGTCATTGTGGATTTGGTAGATTCCAAAGGGGAAGTTTTAGCGTCAGAATATACCGAAAAGGAGACAACTATCGATTTTAATCTTGTTAACCCCGCTGTTTATAGTCTAAGGATTATCTATGATGAGAATAAAAACAAACAATACGACTCGGGTGATTTCTTGCAAAAACGCTATTCAGAGGAAGTAGTATATTATTCTAAGGAAATCGATGTTAGAGCAAATTGGGACGTAGAGCAAATTTTTGACGTCAGTCTTCCGTATACTCCCGAACCCAAAAAGAAACCTGTAAAAAAGAAAAGTAGTTTCTAGCTTTTGATTTCAAAGCTATCGGCATCGTTGAGAAAACTAAATTTATGGCGGTTAGCAATGAGTTGATTTTGATTTATTTCGGCTATAAAATTACCTTCCGCTTCTTGGGGTTCAATAATATAGTTGCCTAATGGGTCAATCAATTGCGAATGTCCATTGTAGTTTAATCCATTTTCGTCTTTGTGAACACGATTTACACCAATTGTGTAGCAAAGGTTTTCTATCGCTCGAGCACGAAGTAAACTGTCCCAAGCCAAAATTCTGGTTTCAGGCCAATTAGCAACATACACTAATACGTCGTAATTTTCGGTATTTCGTGAAAAAACAGGGAAACGTAAATCATAACAAACCATGAGGCAAATTTTCCAACCCAAATAATCTACAATTAATTTTTCTTTTCCTGCAGTGTATATTTTTTCCTCACCAGCCAGCGTAAATAAATGGCGTTTGTCATATTGTTGTACTTCTCCTGAAGGAAAAACAAATAACAAACGATTGTAATAGTTGCCATTTTCTTCAATTACAACACTTCCGGTAATGGCTGTTTTTTTGGCTTTCGCCAAAGTCTGCATCCATTGGACAGTTTTACCTTGCATTGTCTCGGCTATGGCAACTGGATTCATAGTGAAGCCTGTTGTAAACATTTCAGGAAGTACAATTAATTCAATATCCGAAGCTAAGGCCTCGATTTTTTTTTCGAAAGCGATTCGGTTGGCTTTTGGGTTTTCCCAAACAAGTGCGGATTGTATAAGTGCAATTTTCATTTTAGCTATGGATTAAGATGATAACTTTATTTTTTTAACACATAGAATCATAGCTTTTTTTATTGAACTTAAAAACGCTTTGCTTTACATAGTGCCATAAAGAATGGCTTATGATTCATGTTGAAATTTCTTCTCCAGTCATTTTTTTAAGTATTTCTCTATCTTAAGTGAAACGACTTTTTCTCCATCAAATCCTATGATTCTATATGTTAATAAAAATTACTCACTCAAAGCATTCCAGCCTCTAGCTTTCAACGCAATTTTTGTATTGGCACGCGTAACTAAATGAATCCCTTCGCTTTCTTCAGTCATATGTCCGATGATAGAGAAATTAGGGTTTCCTTTTATTTTATCGAAATCTTCAATTGGAATCGTGAATAACAATTCGTAATCTTCGCCTCCGTTAATCGCTACTGTTGTGCTATCGATATCAAATTCCTCACACACATTGATAAACTGAGGGTCTAATGGTAATTTATCTTCGTACAAGTTGCAACCTACATTGGATTGTTTGCACAAATGAATGATTTCTGATGACAATCCATCTGAAATATCAATCATTGCTGTTGGTTTTATTTCTAAAGCGTGTAATAAAGTGCGAACATCTGTACGTGCTTCAGGTTTTAATTGACGTTCTACTAAATAGGTGTATAATTCCAAATCAGGTTGCGAATTTGGATTCACTTGAAACACTTGCTTCTCTCTTTCCAGAACCTGTAATCCCATATATGCTGCGCCAATATCACCCGTAACCACTAATAAATCAGTTGATTTGGCTCCATTTCTATAGACGATTTCTTCAGCATCCGCTTCTCCTAAAACAGTGATTGAGATAATCAATCCTTTTTGAGAAGAAGTCGTATCTCCGCCAATTACATCTACTTTATATTCATTTGCCGCAAGGGTAATTCCTTGAAATAATTCTTCCAAAGCTTCCAATGGAAAACGATTAGAAACCGCAATAGAAACTGTAATTTGAGTCGCTTTGGCATTCATTGCACAAATATCTGAAACATTCGTAACTACCGCTTTGTAACCTAAATGCTTTAATGGCATATAAGCCAAATCAAAATGCACGCCTTCCACCATAAGATCCGTAGAAACGACTATTTTTTTGTCTTTAAAATCCAAAACAGCGGCATCGTCACCAATTCCTTTTAGAGTAGAAGGTTGGTTGATTTTAAAGTTTTTTGTCAAATGGTCAATCAAACCAAATTCGCCCAATTGAGCAATGCTAGTACGTTGTGGGTTTTTATCTTCAATCATGGTTTGTAAGTTTCTAAAGCGCAAAGATACAATCCCGAAGCTTCGGGAGCAAAGGTTTTGGCTAATTTAAAAAATCTAGAAAAATGAATTGGTTAAATTTTGATTGCGAGGATGTTTTTTGCATCTTTAAATCAAATTAAAAAAAATGAAAACATTCGAAATAGTTACGTTAACCGTAAATCCAGCACTTGATAAAAGCACTCATTTGAAAGGCTTGGTTCCTGAACAAAAAATAAGATGTGAAGCACCAAGATTCGATGCTGGTGGCGGTGGAATTAACGTTTCTAAAGCTATTGCAAGACTTGGTGGGACTTCGCTAGCCATATTTACATCAGGAGGTTTTACGGGTAAAATGCTGGAGGAACTTATAGTAAAAGAAGGAATTTCATCCAAAGCCATTGCAGTCGAGGCCTGGACTAGAGAAAGTTTTGTTGCTGTTGATGACAATACCAATTCTCAATACCGTTTTGGTTTTCCAGGGGGTGTAATTTCTCCAGTTGAAGCACAGCATATATTGGATTCCATTTCGAATTTAGAGGCAAAATATTTAGTGGTCAGTGGGAGTTTGAACGAAGGATTGTCGGATAGTTTTTACCAAGAAATTGCAAAAATAGCTAAGGATACAAAAGCCAAATTAATAGTAGATACTTCTAGTGAGGCGTT
>JAHEBK010000271.1 GCA_024642295.1 Flavobacterium sp.
GCGACAATATTTTAATTCACTTTTTTTTATGGTTTTCTTTTACAAGATTCAAATGCTAACTTTGAAACATAAAAAAAGTATGCGGAGGGACAGGGACTCGAACCCTGGCACCGATCACTCGATGACAGTTTAGCAAACTGCTCCATTACCACTCTGGCACCCCTCCAAGCTCAGAGAAACGTGTCTCGTTTTGCGGTTGCAAATCTAACACATCATCCCGTTATTCACAACTATTTTGACGCTTTTTTTTACAGTTTTTTAATATTTTAATAAAAAGAGTTCACAATCAAACATATAGCTTAAAATTATCAATACTAAATTTTCTAATTACTATATTCCTAAATTCAAAATCCAAAAATTGTCCAAAAAAGATTAAATTTGCTAAGCAACTTATCATTTTAAACCGCTATGAGCAAAAAAATTGTTATTGTTTCTGCTGTTAGAACACCCATAGGAAAATTTATGGGAGGTTTATCTACCGTACCCGCACCTGAATTGGGTGCTGTCGCAATCAAAGGAGCATTAGAGGCCATTCAATTAGATGTCAATTTAATTGATGAAGTCTTTATGGGACAAGTAGTTCAAGCAGGTTCTGGACAAGCACCAGCTCGTCAAGCAGCTCGTTATGCAGGTTTGCCAAATACAATAGCTTGTACAACAGTGAATAAAGTGTGTGCTTCAGGCATGAAAGCGGTAATGTTGGCCGTCCAAGCTATTAGTTGTGGTGATGCCGAGATTGTTGTTGCCGGCGGAATGGAAAACATGAGCATGATTCCACATTATACTCATTTGCGTAGTGGAACTAAATTTGGCCCAGTCACCCTAATTGATGGACTGCAAAAAGACGGACTTAGTGATGCATACGACAATCAAGCTATGGGAGTTTGTGCGGATTTATGCGCTTCGGAAAATCATATTACAAGAGAAGAACAAGATTTATATGCTATACAATCTTATGTTCGTTCCGCTAAAGCATGGGAAGCCGGAAAATTCAATAATGAAATTATTCCTGTTATCGTAAAACAACGAAAAGGAGACCCTATTGTTGTAGATACTGACGAAGAATATACCAATGTAATTCTTGAAAAAATTCCTGCTCTGAATCCTGCTTTTAGTAAAAACGGAACAGTTACTGCCGCTAATGCATCAACGATTAATGATGGAGCGGCTGCTTTAATCTTAATGACCGAAGAAAAAGCACTTTCATTAGGAATAAAACCTTTAGCTTATATAAAAAGTTATGCAGATGCTTCTCAAGAACCGAAATGGTTTACAACAAGTCCTGCAAAAGCACTTCCTAAAGCGTTACAAAAAGCAGGAATAACATTAGACGATGTTGATTATTTCGAATTTAATGAAGCTTTTTCAGTAGTAGGAATCGCTAATACTAAAATTCTCGGAATTGACACTGTCAAAGTAAATGTCAATGGTGGCGCGGTTTCATTAGGTCACCCGTTAGGCTGCTCTGGTGCCAGAATCTTAGTTACTTTAATTAATGTTTTAAAACAAAACAATGGTACTATTGGTGCTGCTACTATATGCAATGGTGGTGGTGGCGCATCAGCAATGGTAATCGAAAATGCTTAAATAATACGTTATAAATAATCCTTAATTTTATACGAAAACTTATAACTCAACTCATAAATTAACCTAAATGTTCGGAATTTGTAATCTGGCTATTATCCCCCTTCGGTTTGAACCGTCGGACAGAAGTGAAATTGTATCCCAAGTTTTATTTGGAGAGCATTTTAAAGTTTTAGAACAAAACAAACAATGGTTTCGTATCCAAATGCATTATGATGGTTATGAAGGTTGGATTGATTCCAAACAATGCCAATTGATTTCAGAATCCAATTACAATCAGCTTTCAAATGATACCATTATTTTGAATGCTGACTTAATTGAATACGTCACAACCCCTAATAATTTATTGATTCCAATTCCATTAGGTGCTTCTATTTCATTTATTTATAACAATGAAATCAACACTAGCAATTTTGAATTTGAAGGAACCAAAGTAAATGGTATCAAAAACAAATCTCATCTAATCAATACAGCCTATTTGTATTTGAACGCTCCCTATCTTTGGGGTGGTAAAACACCTTTTGGGATAGACTGTTCAGGTTTTACACAAATGGTATACAAACTTAATGGTTATAAGTTACTTCGTGATGCCTCTCAACAAGCAACACAAGGTGAAGCATTAAGTTTTATTGAAGAAAGTGAACCTGGTGATTTAGCTTTTTTTGATAACGAAGAAGGAAACATCATTCATGTCGGGATTATCATGGAAAACAATTATATCATACATGCAAGTGGAAAAGTGAGAATCGACCGAATTGATCATTTAGGAATCTATAATCCAGAAACTAATAGACATACCCACAAACTAAGAGTTATCAAGAAGATTATTTGATTAACGATTTTTGATTTCAGAAGTAAAACCTAAAATAATTTACTGGCAATAAAATCTGAAATCAAAAATCGTTACTCTTCAATCAAAAATCAGATTACTTTTATTCCAAAATAAAACTCACATTAACATTAGCAATAATTTCAATTTCACCAGCAGCAAGGGTTACTCTTGGTGCAGATTCATCACTCATTGCCATTGTTTTCATTCGAGCATAAACTGGTTGTGGATGGTAATTTTGAGAATTATCCGTAATACTTATTGCTTTACCTATTTTTTGTCCCATTCCAAACAAATAATCTTCTGCTTTCAATTTTGCATTTTTCATCGCTAGTTTTCTAGCTTCAGACTGATACTGTTCCAATTTTGAAGATTGAAACATAACATTGTCAATTCGGTTAATACCATTATCAACTAATCCTTCCATTAATTCATCATACTTTGACAAATCTTTCAATTGAATCTCGAGGGTTTGGGTAGCATTGTAATTGTGTTTCTTCTTTTCATAATCGTATTGTGGATTTAAAGCTACTCTTTGAGTTTTGTAATCTACAGGATTCAAATTCATTTTTTTTATTAATTTCAAAACTGCTTCAATTTGAATGTCATTTTGCTTTTTGACATCTTTGACATTCGTTCCTTTGGTTTCTACCGTTGCAGTTATAAGTGCTTGGTCTGGAATGACTTTTATTTTACCTTCTCCTGAAACACTAATTTGAGGTATCGGTTTTAACTCTTGTGCCTGTGAAAGTGTTACAAAAAGCATTACTAGTATCAATACTGTTTTTTTCATTTTATATCTTATTAGGTTATTGTTTGATTGGTATCTTTTCAAAAGTTATGCCATTATAGCTTCTTCATTTTAGCCATTCCAAATAAAACTACAATTGGAATTGTTAATAACGCAACCATCAACGCATGATCAAAAAGCAAATGAGGCATTATTAAAAGCGTAATTAAATAACCACCCATTGCACCT
>JAHEBK010000272.1 GCA_024642295.1 Flavobacterium sp.
GTTTGTCATTCGTTACTTCTTTTCCTAACCAATCCGGTTTTTCAAAAGATTCATTTTCTGACGCTAACTCGATTTCAGCCATAACCAGACCTTCATTTTCGCCATAAAATTCGTCTACTTCAAAAATGTGATTATTTTTTTTAACTTCAAATCTTGTTTTATCAATAATACCCTTTTCGCATAATAAAAGTAATTTTTCGCCTTCAACTACAGGAATTTCTTTTTCCCATTCAAAACGTGACATCCCTCTTTCGTTTGATATGCCTTTTATTGTCAAGAACGCCTTATCTTCTTTAATGCGAATTCTTACTGTTCTTTCAGGAACAGAGCTTAAATAGCCTTGTTTAATGCGTTTTTTTTGAAATGCTTCCTTTTTGAAATCGTCTGATAGTACTAAATATTTGCGTTCTATTTCAATCATTTGTTGAATTGTTGGCTGTTTGTTGTTGGTTTCAAAAGTATCAAATAATTTTTCCTTTCCGCTTTAATTTTAAATCAAAATCGATTTAAATTTGTGAAATGGAACAACCTCATTTAAATAGAAAAATTATTCACATTGATATGGATGCTTTTTTTGCATCTGTGGAACAATTGGATAATCCTGATTTAATAGGTAAGGCCATTGCAGTTGGTGGTTCAGAAAACAGAGGGGTTGTGGCAGCAGCAAGTTATGAAGCTCGAAAGTTTGGTGTTCGTTCCGCTATCAGTGGGGTTTTGGCTAAAAAATATTGTCCTGAATTGATTTTTGTTCGACCCCGTTTTGAACGTTACAAAGAAATTTCTAAGAAGATTCACGCCATCTTCAGCGATTATACGGATTTGATTGAGCCTTTGTCGCTAGATGAAGCTTATCTGGATGTTACCCAAAACAAAAAAGGAAATCCGAGTGCCAGTTTATTGGCAGAGGAAATCCGTACAAGAATTTTTAATGAAGTTGGCTTAACAGCTTCAGCAGGAATTTCGATTAATAAATTTGTTGCCAAAATTGCCAGCGATTACAACAAACCAAATGGTCAAAAAACGGTCAATCCTAATGAAGTAGATGCTTTTTTGGAAGTACTCCCCATTCGTAAATTCTATGGAGTAGGAAAGGTGACAACGGAGAAAATGTACCAACTTGGAATTTTTACAGGGATGGATTTAAAAGCCAAATCGTTAGATTTTTTAGAAAAACATTTTGGTAAATCAGGTTCCTTTTATTACCGTGTGGTTAGAGGAATTCATAACAGTCCAGTTAAATCAAATCGTATTTCTAAATCCGTAGCAGCGGAACATACTTTCGAAACCAATCTTTCTTCTGAAATTTTTATGTTGGAACAACTACAAGTGATTGCAATTTCATTAGAACGCAGATTAAAAAAAAATAATTTATCAGGGAAAACAGTTACCCTTAAAATTAAATACAGCGATTTTACACAACAAACCCGTTCAAAAACACTGCCTTACTTTATTGCAGATAAAGGATTAATATTGGAAGCTGTCAAAGAATTGTTGTACCAAGACCGAATGAAAGATTCCGTTCGATTGTTGGGAATTTCTATGAGTAATTTGAATACAGAAGAACAAAAAACAGTTGTTGCAGTACAATTGAAATTGAAATTTTAACCCAGATTTCACATTTATTTTTAATGTCAAATCTGGGTTAATAATGAAGTGTTTTCCTTTAAAGAAAATTTATAATAGAAATTATTTATTTCAATTTTGTTCCTTTATAAACAGGTTTTATTAAGTTTTCGAATGGTTTGTATTTACTTTCAGATGCCCATCTAAAACCTCTTTTGATGATTTGCATTGTTTCTTCAACTTCAAATTGATTAGGTGAATGTCCCACTGAGAAATAAAAGATACGACCTTTGCCAAAGTATTTTGTCCATGCAACTGGCATAACAGCCCCTTTGTTCCAATAATCTTTTGAGCCGTCAAAAGTAGTTGTAGCAATTACATTTACATTAGGATCTACAAGCATATAGTATTGTTCGGTTTTTACAGGATAATCACTTATTCCTTTAGTAATAGGATTCTTTTTGTCAAGAATATGAATTGAATAATCTATTTCTCCTCCAGGATGAGCTGTCCATTGTCCGCCAACCATATATTGGTAATCTGTTGATTCTCTAAACGAGTCACCAATTCCTCCATGAACACCGGTGAAACCAACTCCGTTTTTGATAGCAGTTTGTAATCCTTTCAATTCTGTTTTCGAAATTTTACCCATTGTCCAATATTGAATAATAAGATCAAATGAACCTAGTAATTCGGCATTATTATAAACGCCTAGTGAATCTGAGACAGTGATAACAGCCCCTTCAGCTTCAAGCCATTTTTTCATTTTTTTTACAAATTCAGCAGGTCTATGACCTTGCCAGCCACCATGAACCATTAATATTTTTTTGTCTTTTGCAATTGGTAAGTCTAAATTTTCTTTTTGAGCATGTGTTGTAAAATTTGTAAAAATGCAAAGTAAAAGTATTAATTTGAGTGCTAATATTCTTTTCATATTTATTCTATTTTTATCCATTTTTGTTCGCTTTTTCCTGATTCTACCACTTTTTCAATAAACTGCATTCCTCTTATTCCTTCATTGATAGAAGGGAATTCATAATTTTCGCGCATCTTTTTGTCAGATATTGCAAAAGCAAAATTGCGATAAATATTGGCAAAAGCTTCAATATATCCTTCTGGATGTCCAGATGGAATTCTGCTGTGTTTCTGAGCTATTGAGCTTAAGTAATCAGAACCTGTACGATACAGTTGAGTTGGTTGATTTCCGTGTTTTACTTTCAATGTGTTGGGTTCTTGTTGGTGCCATTCGATACTGGCTTTTTCACCATACACAAAAATTCTAAATGGATTTTCTTCTCCTACACTTACTTGACTGCAATGCAAAATTCCTTTAGCTCCATTCTCAAATCGCAGCAATACACTAGCATCATCATCTAATAATTTGCCTTCAACAAATGTAGTTACATCAGCGCATAGCGATGTGATGTTGAGACCAGTAATGTATTCGGCAAGATTTGCTGCATGAGTGCCAATGTCACCTATAGAGCCACCTAGTCCGGATTGTTTAGGGTCGGTACGCCACGAGGCTTGTTTGTGTTTGCCAGCTTCAAGTATAGAAGCTAACCAGCCTTGAGGATATTCAACAATCACTTTACGAATTTTCCCTAAAGTATTGTTTTTTACCATTTCTTTGGCTTGAATTACCATTGGGTAACCTGTGTAATTATGTGTCAATGCAAAGATTAATCCTGTTTTTGCAACTATATCTTTAAGTTCATAAGCTTGTTCCAACGTAAAAGTAATTGGTTTATCACAGATAACATGAAAGCCATTATCGAGGGCCATTTTTGCAGGAGCAAAATGCATATGATTTG
>JAHEBK010000273.1 GCA_024642295.1 Flavobacterium sp.
ATACATACTCTCGCGAACATCCATATTGGCCTTTTCTTCGTTGGTTTGTTCGGTTTCTTCAATTTCGATATTATACTTTTTCGCTAAATATCGAATAGCCTCAGGATACGTAAAATGTTCGTGCTCCATTATGAAAGCCACGGCATTACCGCCTTTTCCAGAGCTAAAATCTTTCCAAATCCCTTTAGCCGGAGATACCATAAACGATGGAGAACGCTCGTCAGAAAACGGACTCAACCCTTTGAAATTACTTCCCGCACGCTTTAATTGCACAAAATCGCCAATAACTTCCTCAACGCGGGCAGTTTCGAAAACAGTATCTATGGTTGCTTTTGTAATCAATTTTTAAAAGGGATAAAGTTGGAAAAGCCCAAAGATACAAAGTTAATTTTGGATTTTTAAAATGAAAAAGTGCTCCATTACTGAAACACTTCTTACCGAAATAAAATTAACTCAAAATATTTAATTGAAATCGAAACGTAATCCCATTGAAATATTGTTTTGGTCTACTGTGCTATTCTTGAATATTGGATTCAAATCGTATTTTAAATACAAACTAGCTGCTCCGTATCCAAAATAAGTACTGACCCCATAAACAAAACCATTAGCGTTGAAATCTCCTTTTGTTTTCTCTACGGTTTCATAACCATCTTTGTCAAATTTAAGAATTTGTTTTGATTTTATATTTGCTCCAATAAAACCACCTATTCCAAATCTAAAACTATGGTGTGTTTCAAAATAGGTTTTATCATTTTTGATGGTTGGTTTTGTAAAATCAAATTCTAAATGCAATGGAATTACCAAATTTACATTTCTAAAACGAGAATCATCTTGGTGTATTGGGTTTTTTACTAAATCAGTTTGATTTCCATTAACAACAAAATATCTATTATCTGTTGGTTTTAAATCATTATACATCAAAGACAAACCATATTTGGCGTGTAATAAATTATGATTGGATTGAATTCTAGTATTAAAAGTCATGCCCCATTCATAGAAACGCGAATTCCAATTTCCAAAATCAGAATTAGCTAGAGCTCGGTTGGTTACTAAATTATTAATCCCAACTGCATAAACAATTTGAAAGGGAGTTCTTCCAGTTTCCTGGCAATCTTCATCTATTTGACAAACATTTGATTCTTCTCCATCAAAACTAAGATCATAATATTCAGCAATATCAAATCCTTCAATCTTAATTCTTGACCCACCTTTTACATCTTTAGGTAATTTTCCAGCAATTTCTTCTTGTGCCAATAAACTCATAGTTTTTTGTCGATCTGCAACTTTAGATTCAATACTATTAGCTGTTTTTTCTGCTAATTGCAACTTTTGGTCTTCAGCTTGTTCTTTTGTGATTGTACCGCCAATTAATTGTTTATCGACTGCTTCTATTTGGGTTTTGAGCTGTTTTTTTTCTTCTTCAATGTCGTATTTTATTCCCTCCGTAATTCTTTCGGCTCTATCTTTAAATGATTTTGCTCCTAACTCAGGAAATTGTTCCATTATTTTTTTTTGCTCTAAATCGCCTCTCTCTTTTATATTCAAACACATTTTCTTTTCTAAACCTATTTTTTGGTCTCTAAATTCTTGTTTGGATATTATTCCATTTCTTTTTTGTTTTTTTAGTTTGTTAACTTCTTTAACATATCTCCTCTATAATTTTTTTACATTGGACATCAAAATTTTCGGAGGCTTGCTCAAAGGTTTGCTTTACCTGTTCGTCTTTCGGGTTTTGGTCTTGGGCTACAATTTTGCTTGAAAATAGGCATAGCAGTAGTACTAAGAAAATAGTTAAATTTCTCATAATGATTTAATTTTAAAAAGTGATTGATGATTTTATTATTAGTTTCGATTGACTACAGCGTCTTTTACAACTTTAAGTTTTGCAGCAACCTTACTCAATACACCCTGACGATAAGTCGGTTCTAAATCGCTATTCATTTGTTGAAACAGCATATTTGGATTTACTTTTACTTCCAAATTTGGATTTGATTTATTACTTACTCGTCTGGATTGGTTAACACTAGCCAACAGTTCGTCAACTGTTAAAGCCTTTGTTGGTTCAGGAATAGATTCTAATTCTATTTCTTGATTGATAATTGAAACTTCTGTTAATTGATTTTGATTTGGACTAAATATATTGGTTACTGAATCTTTTTTTAGGATTGCACTTCTATTGTCTTTTGAATTAACTTTTGGAACATTCACAATAGCATCATTTTTATCATTTTTAGTGAGTGATTTTAAAATAGTTAAAGATTCTGAATTACTTTTTACAATTTTTGAATGCTTATTGACAATTTCATCCATCTGATTCACATCAGCTATTTCTTTTTGATTAAAATATACCGTCCCAACAAGCAAAAAACCTACAAAACTTGCCGCTATAAAAATCCAACTATTGATGCGTTTGGACTGTTCTTTTTCGGCAACAGTCAGCATAGCATCTAATTTGTCCCAAGAGTTTTCGCTGGGATTAATATCACGCTGGTTGAGTTTCTTTTTGAACTCTTTTTCTAATTTATTCTGTTCCATTACTATATTTTTTTAGCTTTACAATCTGCTCTTTCAATATTTTTCGTGCATGGGACAATTGCGATTTTGAGGTTCCTTCATTAATCCCTAACATAGTTGCTATTTCTTGGTGCTTATACCCTTCTATTGCATACAAATTAAAAATCATTCGGTAACCATCAGGCAAACCGTCTATTAAAAACTGTATGTCTTCTACAGAAAACTGACTTTCTATATTATTGAAACTTTCTTCAAAATAATTTTCATCTTCAACAAAAGTTACTTTTTTTTTAACTCTGATATATGAAATACATTCATTGACCATAATCCGTCGAATCCAACCTTCAAAACTTCCTTTTTGTTCGAATTTTTTCAGGCTGACAAATACTTTCATAAAAGCAGTAATCATAATATCTTCGGCTTGATGAATGTCTTTTATATATTGACGGCAAACACTTAACATTTTCGGAGAAAATTTGTTATAAATCTTTTGTTGTGCCGCTCGATTATTCTCGATTGCCAAACGTATAATTTCATTCTCTGCTTGATTTAAGTAAAGTACTCTCAAAATTAATTTAATGTAAAGTGTTTCTATTGCTAAGACGAATCTCGTTGCAAAAAGGTTGCATTGGAAATATATATTTTTAAATAAAAAACGATAACCTCAATAAAACCATGACTTTTGAAGGTGCAATTTTAAATAAAATTTTATTTTTTTCTTTCAATAACGTAATTCACCATTAGAATTAGTGCATTCTTATATTCAGAATCAGGATAAGCCTCTAAAAGTAAAAGCGCTTCTTGCTGAAATTCAATCATTTTATTTTCGGCATAGACCAAACCGTTATTG
>JAHEBK010000274.1 GCA_024642295.1 Flavobacterium sp.
ATCCGATTTTTTTAGGCTCTTTTACAGCATAAACATCTTTGCTTTCATAAGTAAGACTTCGACCGGTTTTGTATCTTAAATTCAAACTCGTGTTTTTGTCTCCTACCACTTTTGATGGATTACGGACATTGATGGTACCATGATCTGTGGTTAAAACCAATTTAAATCCTAGTAATTGTGCTTGTTGAATAATTTCTAATAATGGCGAATTTTTGAACCAACTTAAAGTTAAAGAACGATAGGCTTTGTCATCAGAAGCTAATTCTTTGACAACATCCATTTCTGTTTTGGCATGTGAAAGCATATCGACAAAGTTGTAAACGATAGTTACCAAATCATTATTCTTTAGGGCCTTGAAGTTTTCAGCTAGTTTTTTTCCAGCCGCTAAATTGGTGATTTTAAAATAGTCTTCTTTAATATTTAATCCTAAGCGTTTTAATTGTGCCGTTAGAAATTCGGCTTCATAAAGGTTTTTTCCTCCTTCTTCAGGATCATTTTTCCAGTATTGCGGAAACTTTTTTTCCATGTCAAGAGGTAATAATCCCGAGAAGATTGCATTACGAGCATATTGTGTAGCGGTTGGAAGAATAGAGTAGTAAGGTACTTCTTTTTCAAGTTTGTAGTGATTTGCAACAACATCTTCAAAAACTTTCCATTGATCGTAACGTAAATTATCAATAACTACAAAAAGTACAGGTTTGTCCTTTTTGACTAATTCAGGTACTACCAGTTCTTTGAATAAAGTATGCGATTGTACAGGTTTGTCCGCTTTAGGTTCGAACCAATCCTCATAATTGCGTTCAATGAATTTTCCGAATTGTGAATTAGCTTCTATCTTTTGGGATTCTAAAATTTCAATCATCGCTTGGTCATTGATATTTTCGAGTTTTAATTCCCAAAAAATCAATTTTTTATACAACTCAATCCAGTCTTCATAAGAGTTAACCATCGACATTTCCATAGCAATTTTACGAAATTCTTTTTGGTAATCTAGTGTTGTTTTTTCTGAAATCAATCGAGAATGATCCAGATTTTTTTTCAAACTCAATAAAATTTGGTTGGGATTTACCGGTTTGATAAGATAATCAGCGATTTTAGAACCTATGGCTTCTTCCATAATATATTCTTCCTCACTTTTGGTAATCATAATCATAGGGACAGCCGACTTTTTCTCTTTCATTTCTGAAAGGGTTTCCAGTCCGCTCATTCCGGGCATATTTTCGTCTAAGAAGACAATGTCAAAAGGTTCATTTTCAAATATTTCAACAGCATCACGACCGTTATTGCAAGTGGTAACGCTGTAATTTTTTTTCTCCAAAAAAAGGATGTGCGGCTTGAGATAATCAATTTCATCATCAACCCATAATATTTTTATTTTGTCCATATCGTAGTTTTAATCTGTGGTCTAATTAACAATCAATGTGCCAATTTACATTTTTTGGAATGTTTTTGTTCCTAATATTTTTATAAAATTAGAAAAAGAACTTTCGTAAAATAAATGCTGTTGGAATTAAATTAGAAATTGATTCTAAAACTAACATTTGGAGTCAATCCTAAAGATGTATTATTTACTTCAACTGCTTTATCAGTATTGGATTGATCGACTCTATAATAACGGTTGATGGTGTTTTTTTCGTTAGTCAAATTAATAATTCCCGCCCGAAGAATACCTTTTGCGGAAGTGGAAAAAGAGAATTTGTAACTTATAGAAGCATCCAGTCGTTTGAAATCATCGAGATTGCTACTGTTTGGATTATCATAATTCACCACGGTTAAATTGCCTAATTTGGTTGTTTCATTTCCAGAAACGGGTTGGGTATAAGGATGTCCGTTTCGCCAAATCCCACCAATAGATAAAGTTAGATTTTGAATCAAATTGTAATTAAAACCAAAAGTCACCGAATGGCGAATGTCTACATTGTTTGGAAAACTGGGAGGTGAAAAACTGTCAAATTCATAATCGTTTTTACTCAAGGTATAACTTGTCCAAACACTATAATTGGTAGCAGTTTTGTTAGTCAAAAATTCAATTCCTTTTGCGGTGTAACTTCCATTTGCATTTTGATATTGGAAATTATTGTAAAACCCTTGATTTGAAGCGGTAATCCCATCGACAATTTTGTAAAAACCAGTGAGGTCAATGTTAAATCTTTTTTGTTTGAATTCGATTCCAAAAGAGCTTTGTTTACTAGTTGCAATAGGAATAGTTGAGTTGTTTACAAGTTCCCAACGTCTTTTTTCGACCCCTAAAAAATCATCTTCAAAATCGATAATCTGCGTGGTAGTTTGGTTTTTAAATTCGCCTTCTAGTTTTAGGGCAAATTGATTGGAGAGTTCTTGTCTGAAATTGATTCTAGGTTCTAAAAGTATTTTATTGAATTTTTGAAAGTAATTGAATCGCATCCCCAATCTTAAAAAAGTTCGATTGTTGCGGAATTCAGCTTCAGTAAAAATAGCCTGGTTGAGTAATACGTTTTTCTTAGTGCTAGAGTAGGCAGGAGCACTAACGGTGGTTTGATTCAGCATTCCTGTTTCTGTAAATTGATATCCAGCTAAAAAATGAAGTTGTTCTTTTAGTTTGTATTTGATGTTAAATTTTGTTCCCGTTTCCAATACTTCATTCGCTTCAGTTAATAACTGATCACTTTGCAAACGATAATCAGTAGAGTTGATATTGTATTTTGAAAAATAGGCATTGAAGTTGGTTTCCCATTGATTATTCCATTTTGCGTTCCATTGTGCTCCAGCTCCGAGATTTTTTTGTCCCAAAAAGCTAGACTTGTTTTCTAAATTATTAGAGTCATTGCTGAATTCATTATAATTTAAAGCATTGTTAATTCCGATTATTGTTGCTCTAAATTGCTGTTTTTCATTTAAGTCAAATAACAATTTAGCAGTATAATCATAAAAATAAAATTCGGATTGGGTATTCGCATTCTGGTTGTTGTTGATTTCGGTATCTTGGAAACTTCTTTTAAAATAATTTGAAAAGGTAGGTGTATTCAAAATGTCTGTGATTGAGCGCCGTCCTGATAAATGTATGGACCATTTTTTTGCCAATGGAATTTCAATGAAAGCATCAGCATCAATAAGGTTTATTCCTGCGCCACCTGAAAGTTTAGTGCTCAGCTCGTTTTTGGTATACATTGCAATAGTACTCGAAACCCCATCGCTGAATTCGGCACTTGTTCCGTTTTTAGTTACAATCACTTTTTCAGTCAAATTGGGATTGTATGCTGAAATTAAGCCGAAAAAATGTCCTGAATGGTACATCTTGATATTGTCCCAAAGTATTAAGTTTTGGTCGTTAGTTCCTCCACGAACATTGATGTTGGCAATACTTTCGTTTGTGCTTTCGATACC
>JAHEBK010000275.1 GCA_024642295.1 Flavobacterium sp.
ATGCCTCCCTAGCTGCTACCAGTAATTCAACTTTTCTACCAGATCTGGCATTGACTATTTTTCCCTGTCTATCAATAATGAAACATGATGGATAACCGAAAACACTCCTTAATTTGTAACAATTATTTTTGTATTGGAACAAGGTCAAAATTATGCGTAGGTTTATAATCCATTACCCAGAGGAATGGGAACAGAAGAAAAATTCCACCAATAATTGCACCTACGTTAACTTCTTCGTCTCTTTTTAGAACACCATTAAAATCCTCATACCCTTCATTGGAAATCTTCAGGATTGTCGTACTGCCAACAATTTTTGTATCAGTATGAGTATATGGTGTAGTGCCAACTGGTTCACCATTCATGTAAAGTTTTGCACCAGAGGGTGATGACTTAATAATTGTAGTACTTGCACAACTTGATAATAAAATTACCGTGCTAAGCATTACAGCAGTAATTTGGTTGAAGATTTTTTTTCGCATTGGTTAATCTTTATTAATTAGACTATTAAAGGTTAATCTGTAATAAATTTAACAACAATAATGATACCTAAATTCAGTTTATATTCACTATTTGTGGTGTACATGGAACGGTGGAACTAAGCCGCCGTAGCGTGGCTCGATGATTGCCTTATTTGCAAATGGCGTGACACGAATCACGGTCGGCTTTATGATTTGTTAGACAACAAATCCCAATCTAATATTTTCAGGTATTATTTAAAAATAGCTCACTCGATATTTTACACGACAGTGCTTAACCCATACAGGATTTGAAAATCCAGTAAACGAGGTGCCGAAGCCTAACTTCCCAATCATTGAATTTTTTGTAGCACTGAGCCTAACTTGCCCATCTCCTAAGAAATGCGTCAAACACTTGGCATGTGCCACAGATTTGCGCCTCCCATAATGCCTGTAGAAACGATGACTACCGGTCACAATGTCTGGCTTTGAATAGAGCTGGCTTGTTTCAGTCCAATTGTATTTAGATTCAGGGTAAGACCTTTCTACCACCTCCCCAGATCGAGTGATACCGGGATTACCGCCAAGCGATATTTTCTTAACGAATCTTGCGTCGATACCTGCGAGACCAAATAACGTTCTAATCATATAACCATCAAGCTCATGTGGCAAAATGTACCAATACCAGGTTGGCAGAGACCTGGTAGTCTCGGGTAAAGGGGTAACGAGTTCATGTGGTCCATCAAGTTCAATCCAAATGTGCGACATTCCCACTGAACCGATATTAATCATGTAGTCTAAAACCATTTTTTTACACTCTTGTACCATGACAAGTAATAATGCCTTGCCATTGTCATGGATTTTAACTGTCCACTGTGAAGGGACGTTCTGCTGCGCAATATAGGGGTCAACGTAGTATCGTGAGAACATCTCTTTGACATCGTAGATGTCCATCACACTTGGGAATGAAACAATTCCAGCACTCATTTCAATTTCGCCTCCAGAAATTTTGGGAAATGGAAAAATTCAAGATTTCCCTGTTGGGATCAAGCCAGGATCAAATATTTTTAGAGAATTTTGAATTGTCTAACGGTGGAACTAAGCCGCCGCAGCGTGGCGCGATGATTGCCTCTCTTGCAATTGGCGTGACTGCATTGCGGGCGGCTTTAGTGAATTGTTCTATTTCCGCTATGCTGCGTTTTCCTCTCTTTTCTTGATTCTTTGAAACTCGGATTTACGTTTGCTAAGTTCCTCTTCAAGATCATAATCATCTTGAAGTCCCAACCAGAATTTCGCAGAATTCCCGAAATACCGACTTAACCTGAGCGCTGTATCAGCCGAAATGCGCCGCCTGCCTTTTAGAATCTCACTGACCCTAGTCTGTGGTATCTCTAAGTCTTTTGAAAGACGGTATGCTGTTAAATCAAGGGGTTTCATGAACTCCTCTTGCAGTACCTCACCGGGATGGATATTCTCTAGTCTCTCCATGATATCATTTATGATAATCCACAATTTCTAATTCAAGGGCGTGACCCTTTTCCCATAGGAATATGATACGCCATTGATCATTAATGCGAATGCTATAAAAGTCTTTGCGATTTCCACTCAGCTTTTCTAGCCTGTTAGATGGTGGTATTCTTAGGTCCTTCAAGTCAATAGAATTGTTTATCATCCTTAGCTTCCTCCTCGCCATATTTTGTATTTCTGGCGGTAGTTTTGAGGATCTTATTCCTTCCCAGACTTTCTCTGTCTCTTTTGAACCGAATGACCTGAGCATACTAACGCATTACAATACTAACGTCAAAGATAAGTATTTGTGTTGTGATTAACAAGAATCTATTTTGTGTATGTGATGCCATTACGAAAATTGACAGTTATAAGGAAATGGAACGGTGGAGCTGAGCCGCCGCGAAGCGGTCGGTTCTAGTGATATCACGAGAAATAGATTCATTTTGTTTCTTTTCCTTTAGTATCACAAACTAACGATTTGTTATATGATATTTAATCATCCCGAGCGAATAAAACCTTCGATTTCATCAGCTATGTACTTTGCTCCCAATGAATTTTGATGTATTCCGTCAGTAAGTAATAAGTATCCATTTCTTCTGGAAATCTTATCAAAACTCATGAATAACAGATAGTGCAAGAATAGTGACTTATATGCTAGTTTTTGACTATTGATGAAGTCTTTCCCTCTGCCCTTATTGTTTTGGTTCAGAAATTTCTTTTGCCTTTCAAATATGGGTAGGTAGTCCACATTTTCATTACTTGCAATGCTTTTGAGCTCCGTATTATATTCAGCTATCGTTCTATTCTCCAAGGAGTCAAGATTTTCACCTACAACCGGTAATGAGGCGATCGCAATCCTAGCATCAGAACCATTCTTTAGTTGCTGAATGATGCTTGTGATATTATTTCGGTAATGCAAGATTGAAGGATCATGAGGAATTTTCTTCAACTTCCTTGTAAGCTCTGCTAGTTTGGGATCCAGTGAGGACAACACATCATTTGACCCTACTAATAGTATCACATAGTCGGGCGATGATTTGATTGCCTTTTCTAATTTCCTCATGACATTGTAGGATTCGTAACCAGCAACACCATGATTTATGAAATTATACCGTTTGCTCCCTAACCTACTTCTCAATATCTTGATATAACTACTGCTAATCATGCCTTGTGTAATGCTTGCGCCTAAGAATAGAACTGTCTTCTTATCCATCATATTTCTGTTAGCTCAAAACATTTGAAACTATATCCTCCGAATTCTGATTGTGTTGAAACGAATGAATCGAATACTCACTAAATATTCATATAACGGTGGAACTAAGCAGCCGTAGCGTGGCGCGAGATTTGCCGTTATTCGTCACCTGCGGTGACTCATGAGCTCGGTTACTCATTTCA
>JAHEBK010000276.1 GCA_024642295.1 Flavobacterium sp.
TAGCATTGCATTATGTGTTCAATACCCCTGAGGATTTATTGATTTGGGATGTAGGACATCAAGCTTATGGACATAAGATTTTAACGGAGCGGAAAGATAATTTTCATACTAATCGCCAGTTAGGAGGAATTTCAGGATTTCCAAAAAGGAGTGAAAGCGTGTATGATGCTTTTGGCGTAGGCCATTCTTCCACTTCAATTTCGGCGGCTTTAGGTATGGCGATTGCTTCAAATTTGAATGGAAATTTTGATAAACATCATATAGCGGTTATTGGCGATGCATCAATTGCTTCTGGAATGGCGTTTGAAGGATTGAATCATGCTGGGGTGACCGATGCCAATTTATTAGTCATTCTTAATGATAATGCGATTGGGATTGATCCAAGTGTAGGTGCGTTAAAAGAATATTTGACAGCAGTAAAATCTGGGAAAAATCACCGCCAAAACAATATTATTAAATCGTTGAATTTTGATTATTCAGGACCTATTGATGGCAATGATATTTTTGCAGTTCTCAAAGAATTAAAACGATTACAAAAAATAAATGGACCTAAGTTTCTTCATATTATTACCACCAAAGGGAAAGGCCTCAAACAGGCTGAAGAGAATCAGGTAAAATACCATGCGCCTGGAAAATTTGATGCGCAATCAGGTGAAATTCATCTTAAATCCGAAGCGCATTTACCACCAAAATATCAAGATGTTTTTGGATTGACGCTTTTGGATTTGGCACAAAAAAACAAAAAAATCATTGGAATTACGCCAGCAATGCCTTCGGGTAGTTCGCTTAAATTCATGATGGATGCATTGCCGAAACGTGCTTTTGATGTGGGAATTGCAGAACAACATGCAGTAACTTTGGCGGCAGGAATGGCAACTCAAGGAATGGTGGTTTTTTGCAATATCTATTCAACTTTTATGCAGCGTGCTTACGATCAATTGATTCATGATGTGGCTTTGCAAAACTTACCCGTTATTTTTTGTTTGGACAGAGCAGGTTTGGTAGGCGAAGATGGAGCTACACATCATGGTGTTTTTGACTTGGCGTATTTGCGCTGTATTCCTAATTTAATTGTCTATTCGCCTTTGAACGAATTGGCGTTACAAAACATTTTGTATACAGCACAATTAGGATTGAATCATCCTATTGCGATCCGTTATCCCCGTGGGAGAGGGGTAACAGCAAACTGGCAATCGGATTATTTTGGGAAATATTCTGAAATCGAAATTGGAAAAGCCATTTGTTTAAAAGAAGGAACTGAGATTGCTGTTTTGTCTAATGGAGCCATTGGTAAAAATGTTTCAATGGCATTGGAGCAAATAAATAATCCTAGCGAAATAGCCCATTATGATTTTGGATTTGTAAAACCTTTAGATGAAAAAACGCTTCATTTATTATTTAAATCCTTCCAAAAAATAATCAGTATTGAAGATGGCACAGTAATTGGTGGGTTTGGCGGAGCGATTTCAGCTTTTGCAGCGCAACATAATTATGCTACTCCAATTGAAACATTGGGAATACCAGATGCCTTTATTGAACAAGGTATGGTTGCCGAATTACAACAATTATGCGAATTAGACGTTCAAAGTTTAGCGCTTCGTTTTTCTAAAGCAGTAAGCTAATAATTGAAATTTTAAAATAATAGATTCATAATGAGACAATTACATGCAGTTATAGTATTCTTATTAATTACGGTAAATGTGTTTTCACAAAAAATAATTACAACTTTACAACCTGTTCCCGTGTCTACCGATTCTGTTTCGCACTGGGAGAAGAAAAACAATATTGGTTTCTCTATTTCAGAAATTTTGTTTGTAAACTGGAATGCAGGGGGAACCAGTTCTATTTCAGGCTTGTTGAAAACAAAGTTCAATAGGAATTATACAAATGAAAACACGAAATGGGCCAATGAACTTATCATGCGTTACGGTTTAAACAAACAAGATGGAATCGAACTGCGAAAAACAGAAGATGCTTTTCAATTTAGTTCTACTTTTGGTTATCGAGAGAACGAAGACTCAAATTGGTATCATAGTGCCAAATTCAACTTAAATACACAGTTTACAAATGGATATCAGTATCCGAATAAAGAGGTTGCTGTTTCGGGATTTTTTGCCCCGGCTTATTCTTTTTTGGGTGTTGGCGCTGAATATGCTTCAGAGAAAAAAGATCGTTTGTTTTATTTTTCTCCTTTTACTTCTAAAGTGACTTATGTAGGGAATCAACGATTGGCTGATAAAGGGGCCTTTGGTGTGCCCAAAGCAATTTATGATGCCGATGGGAATTTAGTACATCATAGTAAGAGAGTAAAGTCGGAGTTAGGGACTTTGATAACAGCATATTATAAAAAGCAGATTGCTAAGAATATCAATTTTGAAAACCGTCTGAGTATGTATTCGGATTACATCAATAAATACGGGAATGTGGATATTGATTATGAAATGGTGTTGGATTTGGTTGTCAATCAATATGTAAAAACGAATATTGGAGTTCATTTAGTATATGATGATGACATAAAAGCCAAAGAAGATATCAATGGCTCTCAAGTCACTGTAGGTCCAAAAATGCAACTAAAGCAAGTTTTGGGTGTAGGAATGACGTATACTTTTTGATTTTTGATTGCAGATTCCTAAATCTGCAATCGTTTTGAATTGTTACTAAAAAATTAAACTCCTTTTTTACCATTAATAGTATTGAATAATTCCAGTGCATTTCCATCTGTTAATAAAGATATATAATGGCAAATGTGTAACAAACGCTCGTAAAGATTGTCTTTGTCGAGATGGTGCTTTTCAGGTAGTAATTTCAAAAGTAAGTTATCATAGTTAGATGCTTTTCCGTCAAAATGATTGTTGTATGCGGTGATGAATTTGTCAAGTAAAGTCTGGATAATCTGGTAACCCACAATTTCTTTTTCGATAACTTCTCGGCTTTGATAAATTTTATCAATACTGATTTTAATAATATCATCCATCTGAGCCTTGTACTTGCTTTTGTCCATTAAGGCAAAAGGGAATTTCCCAGCCAAGATGGCTTCTTCGTTTTCAATAAATACTTTTACCGCATCATTAATGAGACTTCCGATGGCGAGTGCTCTCAAATAACTAATGCGGTCTTCCTTAGTCTCTAAACTCTTATATTTTGAAGTATCAATACTGTCTTTAACAAGTTTGATGAGGTACTCTAATGCAAAATCTTCAGAAACCAAACCAAGATTAATGCCGTCTTCAAAATCTATAATGGTGTAGCAAATATCATCAGCGGCTTCGACCAAGTAGGCTAAAGGGTGTCTTTCGAAACCAAGGTCATTACCTGATTTGTTTGGGATTAGCCCCAAATCATTGGCAACATCTTCA
>JAHEBK010000277.1 GCA_024642295.1 Flavobacterium sp.
AGCGAGATAAACAATATGTGGTTGTAATTGTACTTTTTGTTCGTATTCTATATCTCTATCAGCAATTCCTATATGTGCCGTACTCAATTCTGGTTTCATAATCCAATCCCCCACTGCCGCACTGGAATAAAAGCATTCATAACAAAAACCTTGTCGGTAAATCTTTTTCTTTTTTTGACAGTTTAAGCATTGATAACCAACAAAATCAATCGTTATTTCCTTGCCAATTATCTGATTCACGTTCAGGAAACTATCTTCAAAAACCAAATAATACTGTATTGGATTTCCAAATTCGGTTTGCATTTTTGTGAGTACCCCTTCGTATTGCATTGGTTTAATGTTTGATGTTTGACATTTTTTGTTATTTTTGGTAAAGTTATCATTCATAATGCATAATTCATAATTACTATTACAAAATGCCACTAACCATTATCAATTCATTTGCTTCTTGGGTTCTCAAACAGCGAATCCATCAAATTGAGCTTTTCTTGAAATACCCTAATGAGGTTCAAGAAGAGTTGCTTATGAATTTGATTCAATCAGCAAAATATACGAGTATTGGAAGACAATATGAATTTGATTCCATTCTTTCCTATAACACCTTTTGCAACCGAGTTCCAATAACATGTTATGAAGAAATTCAGCCATTAATAGAACGCGCTCGTAATGGAGAGCAAAATCTATTTTGGAACACACCTATTAAATGGTTTGCAAAATCAAGTGGCACTACGAATGCTAAAAGCAAATTCATCCCTGTAAGTAACGAAGCCCTTGAAGATTGTCACTACAAAGGCAGCAAGGATTTATTGTGCCTGTACTTGAATAATAACGAAAACTCTGAAATGTTTTTAGGCAAAAGTCTTCGACTAGGAGGAAGTTCGCAGATATACGAAGACAACAATAGCTATTTTGGCGATTTATCGGCAATATTGATTGAAAACATGCCTATTTGGGCGGAGTTTAGCAGCACCCCAAGCAACAGAATTTCATTAATGAGCCATTGGGAATCCAAAATTGCCGCTATCATCAATGAAACCAAAAGAGAAAATGTCACTAGTTTTGCTGGTGTTCCTTCTTGGATGTTAGTATTAATGAATAAAATGCTCGAAGAAACAGGCAAAGAAAACTTGCTGGAAATTTGGCCTAATCTAGAAGTATATTTTCATGGTGGTGTGAGTTTTGAACCGTATCGTGAACAATACAAAAATTTATTACCAAAAACAGATTTCAAATACTACGAAATATACAATGCTTCTGAAGGATTTTTTGCCATTCAGGATTTGAATTATTCCGATGATTTGTTATTGATGTTGGATTATGGCATCTTCTATGAATTTATCCCAATGGAAACTTTTGGAACCGAAAAACAAAAAGCGATTCGATTAGCCGATGTAGAAATAGATAAAAATTACGCTATTGTAATCACCACCAATTCAGGATTGTGGCGTTATTTGATAGGTGACACCGTCCGATTTACATCGCTCAATCCTTACCGAATTAGAGTAACAGGTAGAACCAAACACCATATTAATGTTTTTGGAGAAGAGTTAATGATTGAAAATACGGATAAAGCACTTGCTGAAGCTTGTAAAATAACCAATGCTGAAATTGTAGATTATACTGTGGCTCCTGTTTTCATGAAAGACAAAGAAAAAGGCGCTCACGAATGGATGATTGAGTTTAAAACTCCACCTAAAGACCTTTCTCTTTTTCAAAAAATATTAGACGAAAGTCTACAAACTATAAACTCAGACTACGAAGCCAAACGCCACAATAATATGACTTTAAATCCAATTATTATAAATGTGGCGCGCCATAATCTTTTTTACGATTGGCTTAAAGACCATGACAAACTAGGTGGACAACACAAAATTCCAAGATTATCCAACTGTCGTGATTATTTAGAGCAATTGAAAAATATGCACGTTAAAATTATTGCCTAATGAGAATTATAATCTTCACCATTCTAGTTTTAGTACTACAATCTTGCGCAACTAATGGAAGAGTTTGTGGTGGCACTGGAGGAAAACGTTCTGTAGAAATTCAGAAACCAGTTGCAAAAGTCAATTTAAAAAATGTTTAAACCATTATATTTTAGGATTTCTGAAGAATGATTAACGATTTTTGACTACAAATTCACAAAATCGGAGGTCAAAAATCGTTACTCTAAATCCTCAATCTAAATTTCGTCCATCATATCGATGTGTCTATCATGATACCCTAAAAGGTACAAAACTCCATCAAGACCTAAACTCGAAATAGAAGTCGAAGCACTTTCTTTCACTTTTGGCTTTGCGTGAAATGCGATTCCCAGACCAGCCAAATTTAACATTGGTAAATCATTAGCTCCATCACCTACCGCAATGGTTTGATTGATGTGAATCCCTTCTTTTTGAGCAATCGCTGTTAGGTATTCGGCTTTCTTTTGACCATCTACAATTTCGCCTAAATATTTCCCAGTCAATTTACCGTCTTTAATCTCTAATTGATTCGCATGAACGTAATCAATTCCTAATTCTTTTTGTAAATATTCTCCAAAATACGTGAATCCACCTGATAAAATAGCGGTTTTATAACCGTAGTATTTCAAAGCTTTCATCAAACGATGTGCTCCTTTAGTAATAGGCAAATTAATAGCTACATTATGCAACACCTCTTCGCTCAAACCTTCCAGCAAAGCCATGCGTTTTTTGAAACTTTCATTAAAATCAATTTCACCATTCATCGCTGATTCGGTAATTGCTCTTACTTCATCTCCTACTCCATTTAGCTCTGCTAATTCATCGATTACTTCGGTTTGAATTAAAGTCGAATCCATATCAAAACATACTAAACGACGGTTTCTACGGTACATATTGTCTTCTTGGAAAGAAATATCAACATCTAAGGTTCTTGAAATCTCCATAAAATTAGCCGTCATTAACGTTTTATCGCTAATTTCACCTGTTACCGATAATTGCACACAAGAACGTGGGTATTCTTCTTTTTCAACAACAGAAGTTCGCCCCGTTAATCGAATTATCGAATCAATATTTAAGTTTTGATCCGACATAATTTTAGTCACTGCCGCCAATTGGCTAGCGGTTAATGTTTCTCCCAAAACATTAATAATATAACGTTGTTTACGTTGCGCTTTTACCCAATTTTCGTAGTCTGGAATGGTAATGGGAATAAACTTTACATTAATTCCTAATTCATACGCTTTGAACAACAAATCCTTTAAAACGGGAGCCGACAAAGAGCCTGTTTTTATTTCGAATAAAATCCCTAGAGACAAGGTATCATGGATATCAGCTTGACCAATATCTAAAATCATGGCATCATAATTTGCCAATATGGAA
>JAHEBK010000278.1 GCA_024642295.1 Flavobacterium sp.
AACCCATATCAGTCGAACCTAATTTGGTTTTTGTTTGCGACTCAAAAACAGGTTCCATTACTTTGATACTAACGGCGGATACAATTGACTTCCTGATATCTGAAGGTTCAAAACCTTTATTATAAAACTCTCGAATTGTTTTCACAATCGCCTCTCTAAAGGCCACCAAATGCGTTCCTCCTTGAGTCGTATTTTGTCCGTTGACAAACGAATGGTACTCCTCACTATATTGCGATTTACTATGCGTCATCGCAATCTCAATGTCATCCGATTTAAGGTGGATAATTGGGTATACTTTGTCTTCCTCAGCAATGTTTTCGTCTAATAAATCACGTAGTCCAAAATCCGAAAAATATTTTTCTCCGTTATAAATTATCGTCAAACCAGCATTTAGGTAACAATAATTTTTAAGCATTTTGACTACATATTCATTTCTGAACTTGTAATTTTTAAAAATCGCTTCGTCTGGAATAAAGGTCACTTTAGTTCCTTTACGTTTGGTAGTTTCAATTATATCTTCTTCAAGCACCAAGTTTCCACCTGAGAATTCGGCGACCTTTTGTTTTTCATCTCTAACTGATTCTACTCTAAAGTAGTTAGACAATGCATTTACTGCTTTGGTACCAACTCCATTCAAACCAACCGATTTCTTAAATGCCAGCGAATCATATTTACCCCCAGTATTCATTTTAGAAACCACATCAACGACTTTCCCTAGGGGAATCCCACGACCATAATCACGGACCGCTACAGTTTTGTCCTTGATAGAAACTTCAATTGTTTTCCCTGAACCCATGACAAACTCATCGATACAGTTATCAATCACCTCTTTGAGCAAAATATATATACCATCATCAGGCGATGAACCATCTCCTAATTTACCAATATACATTCCAGGACGCATCCTGATATGCTCTTTCCAATCCAGTGAGCGAATATTATCTTCGGTATAATGACTTTGGTCTGACATTTTCTGAAATTAATGATTTTAAATTGAATGCTGTTTGGCTTCTACTTTTCCAAATTAGCCTTAGCTGTGCTAATATAGCATTTCTCATGCTATTTTAAAAGTTTGCAGAATCAAAGTTATCAAGAATGATATTGACATTTAAATCTAAGATTGATGATTAACGATTTTTGATTTTAGAATTAAAATCCTTGGATAATAATTTTCAACTGCTTATCAAATTCAGGATTTGAAATTTGACCTTTATCGACATCAAAATTATCGTTAAAATTTGGTAACGAAAACGTTCCTTTTATTTCAGTACCAAAACGTGGAAATGCACTTTTTGCTATTTCTAAAACCGTTGCCGCTCCTCTACCTCCTGGCGAAGTTGCCATTAAAAGCATTGGTTTTTGTTGAAAAATTTCTTTTTGGATTCGGGTGCACCAGTCGAAAATATTTTTGAAAGCAGCGGAGTAATTTCCGTTATGTTCCGCTAAGGAAACTACTAGGAAATCAGCTGAGGCTATTTTAGCCAAAAAAGCTTTCGCATTCTCGTGTTGACCTATTTCGGTTTCGATATCCACATTAAAAATAGGCATTGGGAAATCATTTAAGTCCAGTACTTCAACTTCAGCATTTTCAAAAAGGGAAGCTGCATAAGTAGCTAATTTTTTATTGATCGATTTTTTACTTGGGCTTCCGCCAAAAGCAATTATTTTCATATTTTTTTTTATAAAAGTAGTAAAAAAAGCTTTTAACCTCAAAGGCACGAAGATAGTACTAGGTTCACAAATAAAATTTAAATTATAACAAAAAAACCCACAAAATTACTCTTGCAGGTTTCTGATATTATTTTGAATTTGAAAAAACTACACGTTAAAACGGAAGTGCATTACATCCCCATCTTTCACAACATATTCTTTACCTTCTACTTTGAATTTCCCAGCTTCTTTGGCTTTAGCCTCTGAACCATACTGAACATAATCCTCATACGAAATTACCTCTGCACGGATGAATCCTTTTTCGAAATCAGTATGGATTACTCCTGCCGCTTGTGGTGCTGTTGATCCAATATTGATGGTCCAAGCACGAACCTCTTTTACACCTGCTGTGAAATAAGTTTGTTGCTTTAATAATTTATAAGCTGCACGAATCAATACAGATGCTCCTGGTTCTGTCAATCCCATATCTTCTAGGAAAACTTGACGCTCTTCGTAGCTTTCTAATTCAGTAATATCAGCCTCAGCACCAACAGAAAGAATAATCACTTCCGCCTCTTCATCTTTCACTAATTCTTTAACCTGGTCAACATATTTATTTCCGTTTACAGCGGAATTCTCATCAACATTGCACACATACAAAACTGGTTTAGCTGTGATTATTTGAAAACTTTCCATCAAAACTTCTTCGTCATTGCTTTGCGGTGTAATAGTTCTAGCTGATTTAGCTTGTAACAAAGCTTCTCTAATACGGTCCAAAAGTGCTTTTTCAGTTTGCGCTTCTTTATTTCCTGTTTTGGCAGCACGATTTACTTTTTCCAGACGTTTTTCAACAGTTTCTAAATCTTTCAATTGCAATTCAATATCAATTGTTTCTTTGTCGCGAATTGGGTTTACATTTCCATCAACATGCACAATATTATCATTATCAAAACAACGCAATACATGAATAATAGCATTACACTCTCTAATATTACCTAAGAATTGATTTCCTAATCCTTCACCTTTACTAGCTCCTTTAACTAATCCGGCAATGTCAACGATATCCACCGTTGCCATTTGCACACGTTCAGGTTTAACTAGCTCTTCTAGTTTATTGATACGTGGATCTGGTACATTTACCACTCCAATATTAGGCTCAATTGTACAAAAAGGAAAGTTTGCACTTTGCGCTTTAGCGTTTGACAAACAATTAAAAAGAGTTGATTTTCCAACATTAGGTAATCCTACAATTCCTGCTTTCATGGTTTTTATATTTTAGACCGCACCGATTAGAGTACGTTTTGAAAATTTTATTTTAAAAGTGTGCAAATATATGATTTTAATAAATGTATTAAATGTAATAAAACAAAAAACCAGATGGATATTCAATGATTTTCCTATTATTCCAATAAAAAAGCCCGAGCGAACTCAGGCTTTACTATATATAGTACTTACAAAAACACTATTCGTTATGCAAAAATGCTTGTCTGTTTAACAATGTTTCTTCGTCTTCTACATGATTATCATCAGGTATACAACAGTCAACAGGACATACAGCAGCACATTGAGGCTCATCATGAAATCCTTTACACTCTGTACATTTTCCTGGTACAATATAATATACTTCATCAGAAATTGGAGTTTGAGCTTCATCTGAATCAACTTCAGTTCCATCAGGAAG
>JAHEBK010000279.1 GCA_024642295.1 Flavobacterium sp.
TAAGTTGGGTTGAAAATGATATTTTTATTTTGGTTCAACCTAGAATTAATGTATTCTAATTTTTCTTTTAGTTTTTTGTGTTGTTTTAAGTAGATGGCTTTAGCATCTGCTACTGTTTGTACAAATGCTGGATTCATTCCAGCACTTGAAACAAAATCATCTGTTGATTTTATAAGGTTAATGAATTCTTTATCAGCAGCAATTACGCCTCCTGTTAATCCTAATGATTTTCCCAAAGATGAAATCATTATTTTTCTTTTAACGTTATTAAATTGAATCATCGAGAAAATTCCACAGCCATTCTCGCCAAGAATTCCTAACGAATGGGATTCATCAATAATTAAGGTGATTTCTTTTGATGGAGAAATCTCTTCTAGAATTGCTAAATCAATCGCTTCAAGTTGAAATGAAGGAACTGCATCTGTAAGTATTGTAATTTTTTCTATAATAGAATCAGTTAATCTTGAATTGATTTTCCCGTCAATATAAAAGGGAAGACTGTTTTTAGCTTTTAAAGCGGTATGGGTATCGGGAAAATAATAAAAACAATCAGTCAATGAACTTATAGCTTCTATAGTTAATTTTCCTGCAAACATTCCTGAAGAAACCGTTACTGAAGCTTCTGCTTGTATAAAATTGGCTAAAAAATGTTCTCCTTCATCATAAGCGGTTAGTTTTATATTTGCGTTTCTAGAGCTTCCATAAGTAGTTCCCCAACGTTTAATGTTTTTCAGAAGTATTTTTTGAAATTTTTTATGACTTGGCAATCCTAAATAGGCTGTTCCTCCAAAATATAAATACGATTGGTTATCAATAGTTATTTTTCTGTCTGGAAATTGGCTGACTTTCATAGGGATTCATTTAAAATAACACCTGTCCCATTTACTTCTGCATAATGGATTTTACCATTTTCAATACGAACACCTTGAGCAATATCTTCTGCTAGTAGCAAAGGGCCATCCATATCCACATAGTCTAATTGGGGTAATAAATGAGCAATAGCTGATATACCTACCGATGATTCTGTCATACAACCTACCATTGTTTTAAGACCAAGTTTTTTAGCTTCTTGAATCATTCTTCTAGCAGGGGTTAGTCCTCCGCATTTGACTAATTTAATGTTTACGCCATGAAAATGTTGGTAACATTTAATTACATCTTGTTCAACAATACAACTTTCATCAGCAATTACGGGTAAAACAGAATGTTTAAAAACTTCGGCATGTCCTTCCCAATTGTCTGCTTTTAAAGGTTGTTCTAGAAATTCCACTCCGAGTTTTTGTAATTTTATGGAGTTATTGATTGTCTCTTCAATTCCCCAGCCACAATTAGCATCGATTCTAAAAATAGCATCCGAATGTTTACGAAGTGCTGTAACAATAGCAATATCTTCATGGGTGCCTAATTTTATTTTATAAATAGGCCAAGGCAATTCTTTCATTTTGGCAACCATTTTTGGAATGGAGTCAATTCCGATAGTATAATTTGTTAAAGGGTTATTCTCTGTTGTATAGTGCCATAAATCATATAGTTTCTTGCCTTTTTTTCTTGCATATAAATCGGTGTAAGCCATGTCTAAGGCGCACAATGCAAACAAATTGTCTTTTAGAAAAGGATGAATTTTATTCCAAAAATCTTCAGGAGTTTCCTCTTTAGTGACTTCAATTAGTGTACGTATGGATTCTAAATCGTTCTTCATTCTAGGAATGGTGATGTTATAATAGGGATTAGAGGTTGCTTCTCCATAACCTGAAAATTCTCCATCTTTCAATTCAACGATCAAAGAGGGTTGTATATCAATTGATTCTCTTGAAATAGTGAAAGTGTGTTTTAATTTTAAATCGAAAGCTCTGAGGATAAGTTTCATATAAAATGTTATTGTAGTTTTGTAATAAATTTAAGAAATGATAGAAAAACTAAATGTAATAAATTAATCTAAGTTTCCTGTTCGTTTAAATGTCTTTAGATTGAATAATGTTGTTGTTTTTTGGCAGCTTGTTAAGAGCGTAAATTCTGTCTTTTTAGAATTGTTCTTTAGGTTTTGAATGTGGTTTTCTTATAAATGACGCCTTTTAAAAATTATATTATTGAAAAATCGATTGTTTTTTGGTAATTGTGATAAAAATGATAAATTAGCAGAAATTAATGATTGCATGGATATCTACCAAGAAAAGAAGAATTTACTCTTAGACATGATTGCCTACGCAACTGTCAATGGTGAATTAGATAAAAAAGAATTTGATTTTTTATTTATGTTAGCCAATACTTTGGACATAGAAAAAGGAGGTTTTATGGAATTATTCTATAAAGGGACGACTTTAAAAATGATCAAAGATGAATCTGTACGGATTCTGCAATTTTATAGATTAGCCATTTTAATGCAGAAAGATGGAATTCTTTTTGTGAAAGATGCAACTGCTATCAAGCAATTTTCAATCCATATGGGGGTTAATTTGGATGCTGTTAAGAAAGTTCTTAAAAGAATGAAATCGGCTCCTGATACCCAAATTAGTATCAATGAATTGTTACGTATATTTAAAGAGGTAGCTTATCAGTAAATAGCTATTGTTAAAATGACTTTTGTGCCTGCAATTTCATTTTGAGAATTTAAAATATCCTCATATTCTACTGCATCAATGTTATTTTTATTCCATAATTCAAGTCGTTGATCAATAGATTTGGTCGAAAATGATTCGTGTTTCAAATTGTTTTTAATTTTAATTTGGCTTGACTTTTCACGTCCAATCCCGTTGTCAATAATGGTACAAATAAGGTTTGTTTCAGATGTGTCTATAGTGAAATTAATACTTACTTTTTTTGTACCCTCTCGATGTAATAATCCATGCTTAATGCTGTTTTCGACAAAGGGCTGAATCAACATCGGTGGAATTTGTAAATAATCCTCATCAATCGAATCAGAAAAAGTAATTTGATATTCGAAGTCTTTACTGAAACGCATTTTTTCGAGTTCCAAATATTTAGTTAAAATTTCGATTTCGGTACTAATTGGGATTTGCTTTTTACCAGAAACATTCAAAATTTGTCGTGTTAAATAAGTGAAATTACCCATTTGTTCGTTGGCAATCACCTTGTCACCGTACATAAATTGTTCCTGAATGCTATTCAATGCATTAAAAATAAAATGAGGATTCATTTGACTTTTCAAGGCTTTCAACTCGCTTTCGGCTGCTTTTTTCTCCGCTTCGATGGTTTTTTCGGCTTCTTCTAATTGAATTTTCAAAAGTTCGTTTTGCTTTTTTGTTCGAAAACGAAGAAATAAGAAATATCCAATAATACTCAACAATATCAAAAAGATACTAAGTCCA
>JAHEBK010000280.1 GCA_024642295.1 Flavobacterium sp.
CACACCCATTTATACTCAGAAGAATTTAAAGAAGATCGAAACGAGATGATTCAGCGTGCTATTGATGCTGGGGTTTCTCGTTTTTTCATTCCTGCTATTGATGCTGCCGCTACCCCATCCATGTATGCTTTAGAACAAAGTTTTCCTGAAAATATATTTTTAATGATGGGCTTACACCCTACTTATGTTAAAGACAATTACGAGCTAGAATTGCAACATGTAAAAGAGGAGTTGGCCAAAAGAAAATTTTATGCGATTGGCGAAATTGGGATTGATTTGTATTGGGATAAAACCCATTTGAAAGAGCAACAAATCGCTTTTAGAACTCAAATCCAATGGGCCAAGCAATACCAATTGCCTATTGTCATTCATTGTCGGGATGCTTTTGACGAAATTTTTGAAATTCTAGAAGAAGAAAAATCCGATGATTTATTTGGGATATTTCATTGTTTTACGGGTACTTATGAGCAAGCACTTCAAGCGATTTCGTATAATATGAAATTAGGAATTGGCGGTGTAGTAACATTTAAAAATGGAAAGATAGACCAGTTTTTACATCAAATTGATTTGCAACATATTGTCTTAGAGACAGATTCGCCATATTTAGCCCCCAAGCCTTTTAGAGGAAAAAGAAATGAAAGTAGCTATATTGTCAACATTTCCAGTAAATTAGCCGAAATCTATAGTGTTTCTGTTGAAGAAATTGCTCAAAAAACAACTGAAAATTCTAAATCAATTTTTGGTATTTAATCCAGATATTGTCTTTGTTTAACTTTTTTTTTGTTCTTTTGCTTTTGACTAAAATAAAACTATAATGCAAAAATTTGACCCGATTCGGCCGTTTTTCGACTCCGAAGTTAATGAGACTCTTCAAAAGTTGATTCATCACCCCATGATGAAATCGTTAATGAATTTTTCTTTTCCTGAAGTAGCTGATGAAATTTGGAAAGGGCAACTCTCTAAAACGCATTCTATTCGCGATTTTCAATGCAATTTTATCTATCAATCCGTACAAAAAGTTTTGGAGAAAAGTTCCGATGGACTTTCGACTTCTGGTTTCGAAAAATTAGAGAAAGGGACTTCATACCTTTTTATTTCTAATCACCGTGATATTTTACTAGACACAACCTTGTTAAACGCCTCGTTATTCGAACATGGTTTGGTTATGACTGCGTCCGCCATTGGGGATAATTTGGTCAAAAAACCATTTTTAATGGATTTGGCTAAACTGAATCGTAATTTTTTAGTTCAAAGAGGTTTATCTCCTCGTGAAATGCTAGTAAGTTCCAAAACACTATCGGAATATATTGGTCATTTACTACTACACGAAAGCCGCTCGGTATGGATTGCACAACGTGAAGGAAGAACTAAAGACGGAAATGACGCTACCAATCCTGGTATTTTAAAAATGCTCGCGATGGGTTCTGATGAGGAAAATTTGATGGACTATTTCAAGAAAATAAAAATCGTTCCTGTTTCGATCTCCTACGAATACGATCCTACTGATGCTTTGAAAATGCCACAATTATTAGCCGAGTCTAATAATGAAGTTTATGTAAAGGAAGAAAACGAAGACTTCATGACCATATTAAGTGGTGCCTTGGGACAAAAGAAACACATTCATATTCATATTGGCGATGTTTTGAACAAAACCTTAGAAACTATCGCCACTGAAAATGAAAATGCAAACAAACAAATACAAGCCATAGCACAAGCTATTGATGATTCGATCTTAGGTAATTATAAATTATGGCCTACAAATTACATTGCATTTGATATTATCAATAATTCAAATACTTATGCTCATAAGTATACAGATGAACAAAAATCATTGTTTGAACGCCGATTAGAAATGCGTATTGACAAAGAAAATCCAGTAGCCTTACAACACTTTTTATGCATGTATGCCAATCCTGTTGTGAATAGTCAAAAATACATGAATGAATACAAAAGCTAAAATACTCTTGATTTATACCGGTGGAACTATTGGTATGAGCAAAGATTTTGAAACAGGAGCTTTGAAAGCTTTTGATTTTAGCAAACTAATAAAACGTATTCCCGAGTTAAAGCAATTGGATTGTGAAATTGAATCTATTTCTTTTGACAATCCAATTGATTCCTCAGACATGAATCCTGAATACTGGGCAAAAATAGCTTCGATTATTGAGAAAAATTATGCTGCATTCGATGGATTTGTAATCCTTCATGGTTCAGATACCATGTCGTATACTGCATCGGCATTGAGTTTTATGCTCGAAAATTTATCTAAACCTGTTATTCTTACTGGTTCGCAATTGCCCATAGGTGATTTGCGCACTGATGCGAAGGAAAATCTAATTACTGCTATCCAAATCGCTTCCTTACGAGAAAACGGTCAGGCAGTTATTCAAGAAGTAGGACTTTATTTTGAATACAAATTATTCCGTGGCAACCGAACAACTAAAATAAATGCCGAACATTTCAAAGCGTTTAATTCCCCTAATTATCCTTGTTTAATAGAATCAGGAGTGCATTTGAAATTAAGCACTAATTTGCCAACTCCCTTAATTCAAAAACAAGCTTTAAAAGTTCAGTATACTTTGGATACCAATGTGGCCATTGTGAAACTATTTCCGGGTATTAGTTCTACCATACTTACCGCCATTTTATCAATTCCTACACTCAAAGGCGTCATTTTGGAAACCTACGGTTCTGGAAATGCGATGACCGAAAAATGGTTTTTGGAATTGATTCAAAAAGCCATACAAAACGGATTGCACCTCATCAATGTCACCCAATGTTCTAGTGGTAGCGTGCATATGGGACAATACGAAACGAGTACTGAGCTAAAACAATATGGTGTAATTTCCGGCAAAGACATCACCACCGAAGCGGCTATCACCAAATTAATGTATTTATTAGGCAAAAACACGGCTTCACAAGATTTCAAATCGGCATTTGAGACTTCTTTGCGTGGCGAAATGATTTAATTGTGTTTTTACTTTTCTAACTCATTTTTTTTTGAGTTATTTGCAAACCAAAATAAAAAGAGAGGTGTCCGAGTGGTTGAAGGAGCTAGCCTGGAAAGCTAGTATATGGGTAACTGTATCGAGGGTTCGAATCCCTTTCTCTCTGCTGATTAACATTCAAAGCTCATTAAAACCCCTAAAAACGTATGTTTTTAGGGGTTTTTGTTTTGGAAAACTTCAAACTATTCATTCTTTTTTAAAATTCAAGGTTCATAATTAATATCTAATGAATCATTAAAATGCTTTTTTCATTTAATATAATCCTTTATGTCAAAGATTTGGCTTCTATTGTTGCGATTATTT
>JAHEBK010000281.1 GCA_024642295.1 Flavobacterium sp.
TTAAAAACAAAAAGCAATAAGTCAAAATATGATGATTTATTAATTAAACTTTTCGAAGCCTCTGTTCGTTATAGCAAATTCTCCAACGTCAATATTCAGAACATTGACGAATTAAAACTGAATTATTTCAGTACCAATTTAGAAAAATACTACTTCATGGATATGGCAGGAATGTCACTATGGAGTGATGGGAAAATCGAAAATGAAGAAGCTTATTTTTTATATAAACTAGCCGAAAAAATCTCTATACCCGATGAATTTGTAGCTACTAGCATTACCGAAACCGATATTTTTATTACAACTTATAAAAAAGTAATTCCGTATTTTAATTATTCAAATCCTGTTAAACATTTTTACGATCAAACCACCAAAAATGTAGAAACATTAATTACGCGAAATAAAAATCGTTTGTTTAAAGAAATTACAGAGAGTAAAGAATTAATGATTCTCTTAGCGACATCCACCACTAGGGATTTAGATGATAAAGAAAAGAAAAAAGTAAAAAAACAATTATTAGAAATCTGCAAAACAATACCTTCACTAACCATTTTTTTACTCCCTGGAGGAAGTTTACTCCTACCTATTTTGATTAAATTTATTCCAAAGATGCTTCCATCTGCATTTAACGAGAATTTAGATAATGAATAAAAAAAATATCGCCATTGAGCGATATTTTTTTTATTCATTAATGTTTTACAACATGAGCTTATAAACTTCTTCTAAAGCATCATTAGAACTAAAATTAACATCTAAATCTGTTACATACCCAGAATTCAATCCATAAACCCAACCGTGAATGGTTAAATTTTGACCGTTTTTCCAAGCTCCTTGCACAATTGATGTTTTACACAAATCAAACACTTGCTCCTTTACATTAATTTCTACAAAAGCATTAAAACGTTCATTTTCATCTTCAAAAGAATCTAAATATTCATTATGCAAACGATATACATCTTTAATGTGTCTAATCCAGTTGTCTATAATTCCAATAGATTGATTTCCCATTGCCGCTTTAACACCTCCACAGCCATAATGACCACAAACAATAACATGTTCTACCTTTAATACATTCACCGCATAATCCAGCACACTCAACATATTCATATCTGAATGCACAACCATATTTGCGATGTTACGATGTACAAAAACCTCTCCTGGTTTAGCTCCAATTATTTCATTTGCAGGAACCCTACTATCTGAACACCCAATCCATAAAAGTGGAGGTGTTTGACCTTTGGCTAAATCTGCAAAAAAATTTGGATCTAATACTAACTTAGACTCCACCCATTCCTTGTTGTTTTCAATAATTTTTTTGTAAAAATCACTCATTTCCTTCCTTTTTTTGTTGGTTTTATTCTTATCTATTACGTCCATAGAAGGACACTAATGTACTGTTCTTTTTTAATTTTTCTTGCAAAAATCAAAACTTATTACTCTGGAAAAGTATTTTGCACTGTTTCTTTTTTAATCATTTTTCGCTTTGCAGCATCATAATAATGTTCTAAAGTAACATGATTGACTGAATCAGGAGAATTTTCTAAATCATAAGCTTTTTTAAATCCTTTAAGTTTAACCTTAATATTTTCATCCTTCGCTCTAGTTTCTTTAAATTCACTAATTAAATCTAATATGTCATGGGCAATATAAACTGTATCATGAGCATTAATTATTACACTTGAATTTTCTGGAATTGAATTCAATGTTAACTTAATAGCTGCTTTATTTAGGAAAGACACTTCTTGTGCTAAATCAATATGAATTATATCTCCATCAACATATTCTTCTTTCTTAAAGCTGTAAGCCCTTTTTAAGTTTCCTCTCAAAACAAAAATGACACTAATAATCATCCCCAGCATTACTCCTTTCAATAAATCAGTAGTTACAACTGCAATTAAAGTAGCTATAAAGGGAACAAATTGATACTTTCCTTTTTTCCAAAAATGAACAAATGTAGCGGGTTTTGCCAATTTATAACCAATAAGAATCAGAATCGTGGCTAAGGTTGCCAAGGGAATTTTATTTAAAAGTGTAGGGATAATCAAAACACTTAATAATAACAAACCTCCATGAATAATCGTTGACATTTTAGACTTAGCCCCCGCATTGTTATTTGCAGAAGAGCGAACAACTACTGAAGTCATTGGCAATCCCCCAAATAATGAACTTATTATATTACCAACACCTTGTGCTTTTAATTCCACATTAGTATTGGTATATCGTTTTTGAGCATCCATTCTGTCTGCTGCTTCAATACATAATAATGTTTCAATAGAAGCCACAATAGCAATAGTTGCCCCAGTAATCCAAACCTTAGGATTTGAAATCGCTGAAAAATTTGGTGTAACAATAATAGTTTTTAACTCTTCTATAGATGTTGGAACTGGTAAAGAGACCAAATGACTGTTTGATATCGCTAAATTACTTCCTGATTGAATAAAGATTTCATTCAATATAATACCAGAAATAACGGCAATCAAAGCCCCTGGAATCAATTTTATGTTTTTCAAAAACGGAACTTTATCCCATGAAATGAGAACAATCAAAGAAACCAAGGTTACAATAACAGCACCCAACTGAAGATGATCAAAAATTTCGAATAATGACGAAAACGAATTATCCCCATTTCTTTGAACAAAAGACTGATCCCCTTCAAAATCAGCATCATAACCAAAAGCATGTGGCAACTGTTTTAAAATAATAATAACACCAATACCTGCTAACATCCCTTCGATAACGTTCGTTGGAAAATAATTAGAAATACTTCCTGCTTTTAAAAAACCAAGCCCTAACTGGAACAAACCAGCAACAAAAACAGACATTAAAAAAACATCGAAAGCACCAAAATCAGTAATTGCAGTAAGAATAATAGCTGTTAATCCTGCAGCTGGACCAGAAACACTAATATGAGATTGACTTAAATACCCCACTACCAAACCACCAACAACACCAGCGATAATACCTGAAAACAAAGGGGCACCTGAAGCCATTGCAATACCTAAACACAAAGGCAAAGCAACCAAGAAAACAACCAAACCTGAAGCAAAATCGGACTTAAGGTTGGCAAAAAGATTAATTTTTTTTGACATAATACTAAATAATAAAATTAGACAAAATGACTACCGTAAACCTATGGGGTAGCAGTAATTCATAATTTATAATATCGAAAAGCATTATGCTAAATCAGGAGGGGGAGAAAATATTTTTGAAGAGACGTTGTCATGTTTTGACAAGTTTACAGATTGAATCAAACTAGATTTTGAAATTTTTAAAATTAAAAAATCAGGATTTAAAATAT
>JAHEBK010000282.1 GCA_024642295.1 Flavobacterium sp.
AAAAACACATAGGAACATAGGAAATAAGAAATAGATAGGTTAATTTGTTAATTCACATAGCTATGTGTACCTATTGAAAAGTGTAACGCCTCTTACTAGCTAAAGAAACTATGCCTCTATGTGTTTTAAAAAAAAAAATTGATCTATTTGTATATTAAAATTGGCGGTGTTCTACAATTTCGGCCTGTAATTTTGGGATTTCTAGCAGGCTAATTTTTTTTCCTACAATATTAATTAGTCCTTCTTTTTTAAGGCTAGAAAAAATGCGGGTCACTTGTTCGTCAGTAGTTCCAGCAAAATCGGCGATTTCTTTTCGGGATAGGTTGACGTTGATGAGGTTGTTTGTGTGTCCAAATTTTTTAAACAAATGCAATAAGGTATCAATGACACGTTCTCGCACATTCATTTGGGCAATTTTTTTGACTTTATTTTCACTTTTATTCAGTTCATCTGCATAAAAAAGCATCATGTCATAGGTGAATTCTGGAATAGTTTTTAGAATTTCTTGCATAATTTCATTGCTGAAATTGCACAATATAGTGTCCTCAATGGCTGCGGCTCCAATTAAATAGCGATTGCTAGTTCCGAAACCTCGAAATCCAATTGTATCTCCTTCTTGTGCTAATCGAACAATTTGCTCTCTTCCGTAGATTCCTGTTTTTAGGACTTTGACTTTTCCTTTTTGGAGGAAATACAATCCTTGAGTGGGTGCGCCTTCAATCATGAATTGCTGTCCTTTTTTGCAAGGAAAGGTGTTTTTTTGCAAAATAAAATCTTGCATCTTTTCAAGATGCAAATGTTTTTTGATGAAACAGCTTGTGTTGATACAGCTTGTACAGTCGGCATTAATTCGATTCATGATGTATCTGATTAAGGTTATGCTGTAACAAATTTAATTAAAAATACGTATATGTACTTAATTTTAATTAAAATAGACGTTTAGGTTAGTTCGATTTAAGGATTTGGTAATTAGAGGATTTGTTTCTACTTATTAAATAAATTTTTGATACAATTTATATTGGATTTTTAATGGGCAATTTTTTATGGAAATAATAAGTAGTCGCCTAGCCCTGATGGAAGCGGCATCCTCTTGTGTTGTACCTCTTTTAGGGACAATACAAGAGATACAGCGTACAGCAGGAGTAGACGTACTTATGTTACGCTACTTTGTGCTCCGTATAAAAAGAAAAAAGCTGCCCGAAACGAATTTCATGGCAGCAAAAAAAAAGTTTTTACTAATTCTGTTTTTTGAATTAGGGATGTTTTTTGTATTATTTTTTTTCGATTTCTTTTGCCATTCCTGGTTGTTTTTCATTCATCATATTGGTAATGGTGATGTGCATCCAGATCAAACAAACTGCAGAGAATAGTAATACGAAAATCCATGAACTAGACCAGATTCCTGTTGTGGTCAATAAGTAGCTAAAGATGATTGGGCAGAAAAAGCCACCAAGTCCTCCTAGTAGTCCTACCATTCCTCCAACTACACCAATTTCGCTCGGGAAATATTCTGGGATATGTTTGTACACAGCTGCTTTACCAATTCCCCAAGAGATACCAATTAGGATCACTAAAACGAGATAGACCCACATGTTAGCGTCAAAATTGATTCGGGTAACACCTTTGGCAATTAATTCTTTTTTGTTGACTTCTTGGTTTTGTTCTACAATTACTTTTTGCCAAGATGATTTGGATGGGAAAATGTTTCCTTCGGATATTGCTTCTGGTTTTGCATCGATTGGGAAGTCTTTATCGTCAATTCGGACGTTTGTAGGAGAAACTGCGGTTACAATTCCTTTTTTACCTGCCATAACTCCAGGGCCAGCAGTTTTAATTTCCATTTTTGGAATCATCAATAAAGCACTTAATATTACTGATGAACTGAGTACCCAATACATTACTTTACGAGCTCCAAATTTATCAGACAAATAGCCACCGAAAGCACGAATAACTCCAGAAGGTAAGCTAAATAGTGTAGCAAACATTCCCCCCATGACTAAGCTGGTGTTGTATACATTCATGAAGTTAGGCAATAGCCATTGTGAGTAGGCTACAAAACAACCAAATACCAAGAAATAGTAAGCTCCAAAACGCCAAACTCGTGGACTTTTTAAAGTCGTAAGCATTTGAGGAATCGTACGGTTTGATTTTTCTAATTTTTTGTTTTCAGCAAATATTAAGAACAAAATTCCAATGATTAATAAGGTAAAACCATAAGAGATTGGTAGCAATTTCCAACCGTTTTGTGGGTCTTCAATAGAAAAATAGTTGAGTAGGGAAGGAGCTAAAAAGGTGGTGATGGCAGCACCTGCATTTCCCATACCAAAAATCCCCAATGCTCTACCTTGCCATTCTTTTGGATAAAAAATTGAAGTGTATCCAATTCCAACGGCAAAGCTGGTTCCTACCATTCCAAATAAAAAGCTTAAAATAGCAAACATGAAAAAGCTATTCGCTAATGGTAACAGGAACAGAGGTATAGAGCATAAGAGAAGTAAGGTTGCGAAAACATATTTTCCGCCATATTTGTCAGTTAAAATACCTATTGGTAAACGCATGATAGCACCTGTTAAGATAGGAATACCTAATAGCCAACCTATTTGAACTACGCTCCAATTGAAAATACCTTTGTCTACTAAAAAGGTAACTAATACACCATTTAACGTCCAGCATGCAAAACATACTGTAAATGCTAAGGTGTTAAGAAATAACATTCTATGTGATTTTGATAATGAAATTGTGTTATCCATGTATACTTATTTTTTTTACAAATATAAGTATAATTAAGTATTTATACGTAATTAAAATAAGTGTTTTGTGTGAATTACGTATTTTTTAGATATTTCTTGATTTTGATTTTAATTTTTTAAGAAAAAGGTAAAATAGAAGTTGTATATTATGAATATGAATATTTTTTGTTTATTCTGTGAAATTTTATTGTCCTTTTGAGCGAAATTAAAATATCAAAACTAGATGTTTTTGTATTTCTTACTTAGGGTATAATTGAGTTTTTAAAAGGAAGAAATGGTATGAATTATACCGATTACATATTCAATATAGTCCAATTGCATTGTACTATTTTCATATTGTATCGGCATTATACCAGAAATTTTTGGACTAAAATATAAATTCGTTTGGTATTATTTGCGGTTTTCCAATGATAAACATAAAAAAACCGCTAAGTATTTTAGCGGTTTTACATAATATGATAATTGCTTTATAATAATGAATATTCGGTGGCTTTGTTAGAAAGTTCCATTAAGTTTTTGACTTTTAGCTTTTTCATA
>JAHEBK010000283.1 GCA_024642295.1 Flavobacterium sp.
AAGAGGTTCCAAAAACGCTTATATTTTTGAAAAAGGATATCAAAACTTAAAAACCTATGCTGTTGGTAGTGACACATCTTGGTACGACTGGAATCAATACTTAATTCAATTAATCAATCAAGGGTATTGCGAAATTGCCTTTCATCAGCAAAATAAAATAAAATTAACGCCACTTGCACATGAGGTGTTATTTAACGGTGAAAAAGTACAATTGACTACTGTTCAAAAAAATACTGCAGAAAAAACAGCGATCAAAGAAACGAAAACAAAACCTAAGAATGATTCTCTTTTTGAAAAGTTAAGAAAAATACGTTATGACATTTCCAAAGAAGAATCGGTTCCTGCTTATGTTATTTTTAGTGATGCAGTATTGAAAGAAATGGAAATCAACCGTCCAATGAGTGATGATGAATTATTAACCATTGACGGTGTTGGTAAGGTGAAATTAGAAAAATATGGTAGTGTTTTCATAAATGCTATTATTGATTTTCATAAAAACAAAGCTGCAAAACCTAAAAAAGAAGCCTCTACCTATAAAGAAACATTAGCATTGTTTGAAACTGGCTTATCACCCGAAGCAATAGCTGAAAAAAGAAATTTGGGCGTAAGTACCATTATGTCGCATCTGGCCAAATTATACCAAGAAGGGGTTGCTATTGATTTATTTCAATTTATAACCAAAGAAGAAGTTGCTAAAATTGCAAAAGCCAAAATTATTCTTGAAAACCCAGCGGCTTTAAAACCTTATTTTGATCATTTTGAAGAGCAAGTTCCTTATGAGAAAATCCGTTTGGCATTAGCCATAATTGAAAAAGAGAACACTTAAAAAATATGATTCATTCTTTCCCTCCATTTGTGAATTCGAAAACAAAAATAATAATTTTAGGCACAATGCCTGGAATTGCATCTTTGGAAAAACAAGAATATTACGCACACAAGCGAAATCACTTTTGGAGAATTATGCATACTCTTTTAGAAAAAATACCCGTTTCTGAAAATTTTGAAGAAAAAATACAATTACTTCAATCTCACAACATCGGACTATGGGATGTTTTACAATATTGCGAACGAAAAGGGAGTTTGGATATTCACATCAAAAATCAGAAAGAAAATGATTTTGAATCTTTATTTCAAAAATACCCTTCAATCGATAAAATCGTATTTAATGGTAAAGAAAGTCATCGCTATTTCACCAAGAAATTTGGACAAATAAAAGGCATCACTTATCATGTGATGCCTTCTACGAGTCCGGCTAATACCATGACTTTTGAAAATAAATTAAAAATATGGGCTACTATTTTTGAATAGCTATATATATTTTTCATCAAATACTTGTTGATGGTGTTTTTGATGTCCAATAATCAAAAAACCTAGCGCACGAACAGAAATTCTGTTATCAGAAACAGTTCCCATTCTCATTAATTGTTCTTCAGTCAAACTTTTAAAAAGAAAAATAGTTGAAAAACGTACCGCTGACAATTCAGCTAATAAATTCTGAATACTTCGAGTATTTGAATGAGTGTGATTAGCAAATTCATTTTCGTCGAATCCTGGTAAAGGAGTTTGATCATTTCTTGAAATTCGTAATGCTCGATATGAAAAAACTCTTTCGGAATCAATCAAATGCTGAATAATATCTTTAATTGTCCATTTCCCTTCTGCATAACGGTAATCAAATTTATCCATTGGAATATTTTGAACAAACTTGATAAATTGATGAAGACTTATTTCTAAGTCTTCAATCAATTCTACATCTTCCAATGTATTTATATATGTTGCGAAAAAAACAGAATATTCAGACTTTTCTAATTGACTGGAATTCATTTGATGAAATTATGCTGAGTTTCTACTGGCATTGGTATTTCCAAAAAGTGAACGCATTACAATTTTTTCATAAACCCTAATTAAGGATTCATCAGGCTTATCTGCTTTGTTTAGTTCGTTAATTCTCAGTAAAGCATACTGCTGTATTGTCAACAAAGGCAACACAATACGTTCTCTAACTTCAATAGAAGCTTTACCATCAGGATAGTTTTCCATTAATTCTTTATGACCAGCTAACTTTAGCAACAAACGCTTAGTATCCAAAAATTCATCGTATATAATTTGCCAAAATTCACCAAACTCAGGATCGTTTTTCATATAAGCAGTCAAAGGGAAAAATGACTTAGCTAATGACATCATACTATTTTCTAAAAGTGTTCTAAAGAACATTGAATGATCATATAATGCCTGAACTTTATCCCATTCTCCTGCATCTTCATAATGTTTCAATGCAGCACCTACTCCATAAAAACCAGGAACATTTTGTTTTAATTGACTCCAAGAACCTACAAACGGAATAGCTCTTAAGTCTTTAAAATCCAATTGTTCCGATTTACTTCTTTTAGAAGGACGGCTACCAATATTTGTTTTGGCATAGTACTTCAAAGTACTCATTTTCTCTAAATAAGGAATGAATTTCGGATGATTCTTGAAGCTTAAATACTTCTCGTATCCTAATTGAGAAAGATTCCCCATGACTTCTTTATCTTCTGGAGAAAAAATATTTTTTTCTTTATTAAAAACTTGATTTGTTACACCAGCACTCAATAAATTTTCTAAATTATGACGGCAAGAATCTAAAGTACCAAAGTTAGAACTAATCGTTTGTCCTTGAACTGTAATTTGAATTTCTTTATTTTCAATTTTAGGCCCTAATGAAGCATAAAATTTATGTGTTTTTCCTCCTCCACGAGCTGGTGGTCCACCACGACCATCAAAAAAGATTACTTCAACATTGTATTTTCTGGAAATAGTAGTCAAAGCTTCCTTAGCTTGATAGATACTCCAGTTTGCCATTAAATACCCTCCATCTTTAGTACCATCAGAGAACCCTAACATAATCGTTTGTATATTTCCCCTGTTTTTAAGATGAGTAGCATACATTGGATTTGTATATAATTTCTCCATAATGTTATGAGCATCTAATAAATCATCAACTGATTCAAAAAGAGGAATTACATCAACTGTTGGTTTTTCCCAATCCGTTAAATGAATCAATGCTAAAGTTTCCATTACATTTAAAGCACTTTCGTTATTACTAATGATATAACGATTTGCTCCTTCTTCACCATTTTTAGCCTGAATAACTTTTATTGCTTGAACTGACTCAATAGTTGATCGCGTCATAACATCACTAAAATCTTCAGGATTAAGATTTCCTTTTACATTTGATAATACTTCAAATTTTTCTGATTCAGACAATTCATAATAATTTTCAGGAA
>JAHEBK010000284.1 GCA_024642295.1 Flavobacterium sp.
TTTACTGACTCATGCTCATGGCGATCATGTGCTGGATGTCGAAGCAATTGCCACTAATACGGATGCAGTGATTGTTTCAAATGCAGAAATCGCGGGATATTATGCAAACAAAGGTTTTACTGCACATCCTATGAATCACGGTGGGAGCTGGGATTTTGATTTTGGTAAAGTAAAATACGTCAATGCCGTACATTCTAGTTCGTTTCCTGACGGGACTTATGGCGGAAATCCTGGCGGTTTCGTTATCGAGGGCGAACATAAAAACATCTATATTGCAGGGGATACCGCCTTGACAATGGATATGAAGTTGATACCGATGCGAACCAAATTAGACTTAGCAATCTTACCAATTGGTGACAATTTTACCATGGATGTTGATGACGCTATCCTTGCTTCGGACTTTGTAGAATGTGATAAAGTGCTGGGGATTCATTACGATACCTTTGGTTATATCGAAATTAATCACAAAGAAGCCATTCAAAAGTTTTTTGATAAAGACAAAGATTTAATGTTGTTGTCCATTGGCGAAAGCATCGAATTATAATTGTGAGGAACGTAGCGATCTGGAGCTGGAGCTATTCCCGCTCCCGAAGCTTCAGGACTGTCGGGGCTAGGGCATTAGGAACTTAATATCATTTTTGTGAAAAAAATACATTTTTTGCTATTCGTTAGCATCTGCTTTCAGTCGGTTATGGCTCAAAAAGAGGGTTTTTGGGATAAAGATCGCTCTATTACTAAAGAAATTAAAGTTTCGGCACGAGACCGTATTGTTGTCAAAACAGATGATTTACCCACGGGAACTACCGAACTTATTTATAGAATCACGCTGCTGGATGAAAACCAACAAATGGCTGGAGGTTTGTCTTCTATTCTTAAAGCCATTCCTGACCCGACGGGAATCAGTCAAGGTTCTGCTGGAGCAGTTTTTTTGATGTCCAAAATTTCAGGGGATGACAAATGCAAATATGCCATTTTTACGAATAACGATGCCGCAACTGAATATCAAAAATCAGGAAAAACTATTGACGCTTGTTTGGTTCAAGACACACCTTTAAGCAAAGATGCCAAAAGGCTTTCTATAGATAAATCGACTTGTTTAAAAAACAATTCAGGTACTCTTTGGTTTGGTTTTGAAAGCACTAATTGGATTTTGAAACAGAAAATAATTCTCGAAATTGTGCCTTGGGTAGATAGCAAACTCAATCGTGGTTGGACTATTGAAAACCGTAAATTCATCATCAATCAATGCAAAACGTCGGCTTTGGCACGTAAAATGACCAATTCAGATGATTTTTGTATTTGTTTGGAAGAAAAAATCCAGAAGGACTTCCGTTTTGACGAATTTCAAAAACTGCTCACCATCGAGCAAGCTAAAATCTATAAAGATTTTGGAAATGCTTGTTATGGCGAAACCACCGTTTCTAAAACGGTCTATGCCGATTTGCGTAGTGCAGCCACTACAGCGGTAAAAAAGAGCAATTATGCATTGGCAATCAAAAACTACTCAACAATTATCAACGACAATCAAGGCGGTGCGTTGGATTATGCTAATTTGGGCTATTGCTATTTGATTACCAAGCAATATGGTAAAGCGCTCAAATACCTCAAAGAAGGAGAGCAAAAAGACAACACTGAATTGTTTGTCAAACTCAACCTTGCCCACGCTTATTTGTTGAATGATAATTACTCTGCAGCCAAATCCATTTATAAAGAATACCAAACACAAAACCTGACGGATAGCATGAGTTGGACTCAAAAAGTAAAAGATGATTTTGCACTTTTCCAAAAATTAGGCTTGCCATCAGGAGATTTTGATCGTGTTTTAAAGTTGTTTAAGTAGACTTTTGAGAGATTTTTGAATGTAGATTAACGATTTTTGATTTCAGATTTTACATTAGTACATAAAAATGCACTGATATCATAGAGTTTACACATCTGAAATGCTTCGCTAGTTCGCTGATGCTCGGGTCAAAAATCGTTAATCAAAAATCTACAATCATTTTTATTATTACAATCCGTTGTTTCAGTACGGGACAGAAATGACAAAATAACCTTAGTGAGTCTTCGTGTACCTCTTTGTAGTTAAACTATTTCGTACTATTTTTTTATTGCTATAAAGTATATCTTTGTTAAAAATTAATTCCATTCAAGAATATGCTATTTTCTTTGATAATTCCGGTTTTTAACCGTCCAGATGAGGTAGAAGAACTTTTAGAAAGTTTAGTGCAAACTACTTATAAAACGGCATTTGAAGTTGTTTTGGTAGAAGATGGATCTACGCTTCCTTGTGATGAAGTGGTAAAGAAATTCGCCCATCAATTAACTATTTCATATTATTATAAAGAAAATTCAGGACCTGGAGATTCTAGAAATTTTGGGATGCAAAAAGCTAAAGGTGATTATTTTATCATTTTTGACTCGGATTGTATTATTCCTAAACAATATTTAAGTGAAGTAGCAACCGAATTACAAGCGAATTATGTGGATTGTTTTGGAGGACCTGATGGCGCTTTGGATAGTTTTACAGATATTCAAAAAGCCATTAATTTTACAATGACTTCTTTCTTAACAACAGGAGGAATCCGTGGAGGTTCAGAGAAAATCGGGAAGTTTCAACCTCGTAGTTTTAACATGGGATTATCACGTAAGGCCTTTGAAGCTTCAAATGGTTTTGGAAATATCCACCCAGGCGAAGATCCTGATTTGTCAATCCGTTTGTGGGAATTGGGTTTTGAAACCCGACTTTTTACAAAAGCATTCGTGTATCATAAACGCCGAATAGATTGGGAAAAGTTCACGATTCAAGTGAGTAAATTTGGAAAAGTCCGACCAATTTTGAATAGTTGGCACCCTAAGTATAATAAACTAACATTCTTTTTTCCATCGCTCTTTATCATTGGTTTTTATATTGCTGTTTTCTTGTTGATTTTTGCTAATGATTATTTGTTGAAATTGTATTTTACCTACTTTTTTATTTTGTTTGTCGTTTCGGCTATTAAAAATAAAAATCTTAATATAGGGTTATTGTCGGTAAAAGCCGCTTGGAAACAATTTCATGGATACGGAATGGGTTTTATGGTGTCGTATCTAAAAGTGATTGTGTTGAAACAAAAACCAGAAACCGCTTTCCCAGAATTGTTCTTTAACAAATAGTGATTGACTATCCAATGTTTGGGAACAGTTAGGACAGAATTTCACCATTAAAATTAAGAAAAGTTAAGACTTAATTAGCCTTAATTTTAATGGTGAGTTGAATATAGTTTG
>JAHEBK010000285.1 GCA_024642295.1 Flavobacterium sp.
TATATAGCAAAATTGCGTAAATACCTAAAACAAGATGAAAATGTTGAAATCCTTAACATTCACGGTGAAGGATTTAGACTTGTAGTTAAAAATAAAGAATAGTTAAAACAGAAAGCTTCGAGAAATCGGAGCTTTTTCATTTTAAAATGCTTTTCATTTTTAAGGAAGTTCACCGAACACTAGATCAAATAATAGGGATTAGTGAAGTGATCAGGTTTAGTGATTGACCACCAGGCAATAAAAGGAAAGTATTACTACAAGTTCAACTGTAACGCAAAACAATTTTTATTTTCCTTAGTAATACTAAATACAATCGAATTCTCGCTTATATTTTCGTGAATTACTACTTGGTCACGTAGTGAAAGTTCCTTCATGAAGTTCATTTCAAAACTTTTTATTTTTTGGTTCAAAATGATATTTTCATCAACTACATCCATACACCATTCAAGATATTTGACATGATTGACATGGTTGACAATATCTAAATCTGATAGAATGACGGTTTTTTCAAAAACCTCTTCTTTTTCAGGGTCGATGATGATTTTTGAAAAACTTTCTTCAGTGGCTTTTAGGTCGGGGAATAATTCAAAATGGTCATGTGGCAAACTTAGCAGTTCAGGACGACGTTTTTCAGTGTTAAAAACGGCCCAGAAAGTCTCACATCCTATAATTTTTTCCCCATTTACATACATTTCTAAAGCACGTATTGAACGGGAGTTTTCTAGCGTATTAATCCACGTTTTTACCGTTACCACATCATACCATTGTGGTAAAGCACTAACTTCTACACGCATTCTACTCAAAACCCAAGCTTGATTGAATTCTTGCATATCACTAAAACTAATTCCTCCGATATCTGCATGATTAGCTGCGGTAAGCTGTAGTAAATTGCATAACTCCGTATATTTCAAGCGTCCTGAAGGTAAGCATTGAGTGAAGTTTATTTCGAATTCTTTACTATAAACGGAGGTGAATAGAGGTGATAGCGGCATTTTTTATAGTTGTTGGTTAAGAGTTAAAAGTTATAAGTTAAGGGGTTTTAGTTATTTGCGTGGAAATAGAATTTAAATTAAGTTATCATTTCAATATTGATTCAATATACTTTATGATATCTTCTTTTGGAGTTAAAAAATCAAACCATTTTGTGAAATCGTCCCTTTTAAACCAAGTGAGTTGGCGTTTGGCAAAGTGACGGGTATTTTTTTTGATTTCCTCGATCGCAAAATCCAGCTTGATTTCACCGTTAAAATGGCTGAATAATTCTCTATAGCCTACTGTTTGCAAAGCATTCAGTTTTTTGTGAGCATATAGTTTTTTAGCTTCCGCCAAAAGACCTTCATTTATCATGATATCCACGCGTTGATTGATGCGGTTGTACATAACAGCTCTATCAGCTTCAAGACCGATGAGGATAGGAGTGAAGGAACGATTGTTTTTCTTTTGGTTTAAAAAAGAAGAATAGGGTTTGCCTGATCCAATACAAACTTCGACAAAACGCATCATTCGCTGTGGATTTTGTAAAGTTTGCGGATTCTCATTTGTGATGGTTTGATAATAAGTAGGGTCAAGGTTCTTGAGTTGCTCTTGCAAATACCCAATGCCTAATTGTTCGTATTTTGTATTTATTTCGGCGCGTATAGATGGATCGATTTCAGGGAATTTATCAAAACCTTTTAAAATAGCATTAACGTATAATCCTGAACCTCCCACTAAAACCACATAATCATTGTTTTGGAACAATTCATCAATTTTAGCAATGGCTTCTTTTTCGTAATCGCCTACGGTATAGTTTTCAAAAATGGATTTGTTTTGGATAAAATGATGCGTTGCTGAAGCTAATTCAGTCGAACTAGGGACTGCGGTTCCGATAGACATTTCTTTAAAAAATTGACGGCTGTCACAAGAAACAATATCACATTGAAAATGATTTGCCAATTGAATACTCAAGGCAGTTTTGCCAATAGCTGTGGGACCGATAATGGTAATTAGGTACTTCATAGTTTTTAGCCCAGATAGTAACGAAAACCCCGGACGGCTGCAAGTTAGTATTTCTTGTTATAAAAGAGCGACTTTGGGAGCTCCTTTTATGACTTAGAAATACAACTTAAAGGCGGAGGAGTTGTAGTGTATAGCTGGAATTAGCTCAAATTAATTCATTAGGTTTTAAAATTTGATAATTTTATATCCTTTGTTTTTCTTGAGATAGGTTTGAATAATATGCCTTGTTTCCCGATTATTAGTCATAGGAATTAAGATGTTTTTGAGGATATCAATTTGAGTGATTTGGTAGTTCAAATCGTAAAATGCATAGCCTTTTAACTGTCCGTTTTCAATTAAAACTGCCGAGCGTTCGTTGATGGTGCGACCTCTATCAATAATGATCATATTTGTGTTTTCAAAATTATTCTTGTCAATGTATTGCATTACACGGGCATTGTATTCTTCGGTAGAAACTTCTCCAAGACAAGCACCATCACATTCTTTGATTTTGTATTGGAAACATGCGGTTTTAGTTTGATACAAACCGGTTAATTTTTGACATAAATGATAATCGGCAGTAATGCGAAATAAAGCATTTTTCCCATCTGTTTCATTAGCGTAAGAAGTGATTTCCTTTTTGCGGCCGTCCGTTTTCTGTAATTTCAGATTGAGATAGCCCTTTTTGTCTTTTTCGGAATAAATAGACCAGGATAAGCTGTGTTTACGAGGTATTCTATTGTAAACAGGGCGATTTTTCTTGATGGCTTCTGTTTCTTTTAAGATTGCAATTAGTTCGTTTCCAGTTTCTTCATAAGTTACAGCGAAGACTTCTTTCTGGATTTTTTTAGCAGTATGTGTTATTCCTGTAAAATGCTGGTTTACCCTTTTTTTGATGTTGCGGCTGCGACCAATATGGATGATGTTTCCGGCTTCATTATGGATGTAATAGATACCTGTTTTGGGAGGTAAACTATTGATGATTTCTAATAATTTTGGAGCAATTCCTTTTTCGATTTCGAGTTTAATGAAGTCTTTTACGATGTTTTTTTCTACATCTTTTTCGAGCAACATTTTAAAAAGCTTTACTGTAGCTAAAGCATCGCCACTAGCTCTATGTCTGTCGGTTACAGGGATTCCTAAAGCACGAACTAATTTTCCTAAACTATAGGATTCTTGTTCAGGAATTAGCTTTTTGGCTAGTTCCACCGTACAGATGGTATGGGATTCAAAGTCATAACCAAGGCGGCGAAATTCGGTTCGCAAAATTCGGTA
>JAHEBK010000286.1:0-1738 GCA_024642295.1 Flavobacterium sp.
TCAATTTATAGCGTTGAACGATGGTTCGACCATCAACAACATACAATGTGTGGTGGATTTTGAAAATACACCAGACGATTTATTAAAAAGAATCACTACCGGAGCGGCAGTTTCCGTTACCGGGATTTTGGTGCCTAGTAAAGGAGCTGGGCAAAATTTTGAGATTCAGGTGACTAAATTGGAAATCTTAGGAGATTCAGACCCTGAGAAATTCCCCATGCAACCCAAGAAACATTCCTTAGAATTTTTGCGTGAGAATGCGCATTTGAGAGTACGTACCAATGCTTTTGGAGCGATAATGAGGGTGCGTTCGGTTTTATCATTTGCCGTGCACAATTATTTCCAAGAAAAAGGGTTTGTGTATGTGAATACGCCTATTATTACGGGTTCTGATGCGGAAGGGGCTGGCGAAATGTTTAAAGTTACCGCTTTGCCTTTTGACAACACTCCAAGAACAGAAGAGGGAAAAGTAAACTACAAAGAAGATTTCTTTGGAAAAGAAACTAATTTGACCGTTTCGGGACAGTTAGAAGGCGAGACTTTTGCCATGGCATTGGGACAAATTTATACTTTTGGACCAACGTTTAGAGCAGAAAATTCAAATACTTCTCGACATTTAGCAGAATTTTGGATGATTGAACCAGAGGTGGCTTTCAATAATCTAGACGACAACATGGACTTGGCTGAAGATTTTATTCAGTACGTGATTAAATACGCGATGGACAAATGCCCAGAGGATTTGAAATTCCTAGAAACACGTTTATTGGACGAAGAAAAATCAAAACCACAGGCGGAAAGAAGTGAAATGGCTTTGTTAGAGAAATTGAATTTTGTATTGGAAAACAATTTCAAACGTGTATCTTACACAGAGGCCATCGATATTTTGAGAGATTCGACACCCAATAAAAAGAAAAAATTCAATTATATCATCAACGAATGGGGCGCCGACTTACAATCGGAACACGAACGTTATTTGGTGGAGAAACATTTTAAATGCCCTGTAATCGTATATGATTACCCGGCAAATATCAAAGCATTTTACATGCGCTTGAACGACAACACAGAACCTGGTAAAGAAACCGTTCGTGCAATGGACATTCTTTTTCCAGGTATTGGAGAAATCGTAGGAGGATCACAAAGAGAAGAACGTTTGGATGTTTTGGTCGAAAAAATGAAAGTCTTAGGCCTTGACGAAAAAGAATTATGGTGGTATCTTGACACAAGACGTTTTGGTAGTGCGGTGCACGCTGGTTTTGGGCTTGGTTTCGAAAGATTGGTTTTGTTTGTGACGGGAATGACGAATATTCGTGACGTGATTCCATTCCCAAGGACACCACAAAATGCCGAATTTTAAAATTTTGTTTCAGGTTTAAAGTTTAAAGTTGTTGACCGTTCTGCAACTTGAAACTTGAAACCTTAAACTTTTAAACAATAAAAATGCTAAAGCAATTCTTAAATTTAAAATTATCCCAAAAATTATCTCCACAGCAAATACAGCTGATGAAGTTAATTCAATTGCCTACGCAAGCTTTCGAACAACGTTTGTTAGAAGAAATGAACGAAAATCCGGCCTTAGAAACGGGTAATGAAGAGGAAGAAATTTACGAAAAAGACGAGTTTGAAAACGATGATTACGACGAATATGATGATGACGACTTAGACAGAATTGAAACTGACGACATCAACATCGACGAATATTTAAGTGACGACGATACGCCCGATTATAAAACACAAGCAA
>JAHEBK010000286.1:1748-3245 GCA_024642295.1 Flavobacterium sp.
AATAACTATAGTGACGACGACGATGATCGCGAATCGCCTATTGTAGCTTCAGTAAGTTTTCACCAAGATTTAATCAATCAGCTCAACACCTTTATCTTAGATGATAATGAACGTGAGATTGCAGAATTCCTTGTGGGAAGCATTGACGATATGGGGTACATTCGTCGAAGTATCCCAGATATAGTAGACGACATGGCCTTTACGCAAGGGATTTATACCGATGAAGCCATGGTCGAAAAAATGCTTCATGTTATTCACGAATTGGAACCTTCAGGTGTTGGAGCTCGTGACTTACAAGAGTGTCTGCTGTTACAATTAAAACATAGAACACCCACCGAATATGTGGATTTAGCGATTGATATAATCGAAAATCAATTTGATGCTTTTACCAAAAAACATTATGATAAACTGATTCAGAAATACAATGTTTCTAATGAGCAACTTAAAAAAGCAGTTCACGAAATAGAGCGTTTGAATCCGAAACCAGGCGGTGCTTTTACTGGAAACAACAAAGTAACGGAGAATGTAGTTCCTGATTTTGCCATTCGAATTGTAGATGGCGAACTCGAGCTGACCTTAAACGGAAGGAATGCACCATCGCTGCATGTTTCCAAAGATTACCAAGACATGTTGCGTACCTACAAGGATTCTCGCGACAAATCGAATGATCAAAAAGATGCCGTACAGTTTATCAAGCAAAAATTAGATTCGGCCAAATGGTTTATTGATGCAATTAGACAACGTCAAGAAACTTTGTTTGTCACCATGAATGCAATTATGCATTACCAAGAAGAGTTTTTCTTGGACGGTGATGAAACTAAATTGAGACCAATGATTTTGAAGGATATTGCGGATTTAGTTGGCTTGGATATTTCAACGATTTCCCGTGTAGCAAATAGCAAGTACGTTGAAACACCTTATGGAACAAAATTGATTAAAGAGTTTTTCTCTGAGGCCATGAAAAACGACCAAGGAGAAGATGTTTCCACCTTAGAAATAAAAAAAATATTGCAAAATATTATCGAGGAAGAAGACAAGAAAAAACCCTTGCCAGATGATCAATTAGCGGAATTACTTAAAGAAAAAGGCTATCCAATCGCCCGAAGAACCATTGCTAAATACAGAGAACAACTCGATATTCCAGTGGCAAGAATGCGGAAGAAAATATAAAGAATTTTGAGTGATGATTAACGATTTTAGATTTCGGATTTAGTGTTAGTTAATAAAATAATTGCACAAACAAAACCCTTTCTGAGCCATCAGAAAGGGTTTGTTGTTTATTTCTATTTCGTTTTGTCTCCTTCTCCTTTCGAGAGGGTTGGGGAGAGGACTTCTCGAATCGCTTGATAATATGCGGCACGACTCAAAGGTTCGTATTCCTCTGTTTCTCCTAGCATAACAAGTTTGTCATTGTCGTTTTTTCTAAAACTATAATGGGCTAGATTTCCTGTTCGGGTGCATACGGCGTGCACTTTAGTCACATATTCAGCGGTTGCC
>JAHEBK010000287.1 GCA_024642295.1 Flavobacterium sp.
TGTACCTGCTCCAACAATTGTAACTGTATTACCTGAAATTGTAGCTACAGATAGATTATCACTAGTATATGAAAAAGCACCTGGACTATCACTGGTTGGATCTGTCAAATTAAAATTAGCGTCACCAACTTTTTTCGCAGGAACAGTAAGAGGACCTATTGTTGGTGTACCAGCTGGAGGTGGTGTTTTCCAAAAATAAATATTATCAAGATAGATATCTCCTGGGGTAGTACTCCCAGGTCCATTTGCTGCAAATTTCATTTCTTTAATCAAATCCCAAGTCATACCTGTAAAAGAACTTTTTGGGATATCAACACTATACCAAGAATCTTTTACGTGATTAATTGTAACAAGTACCTCTCCTGGTCCTGTTCCTGCATTTACTGGAGTTACTTGCAATATGAAATTGGCTGGGTCTTGATTTGTCCAAACATCAACATGCAAATACTCCATTGTAGATAAATTGGTATTGGTTAGATTAGTACCTTGATAATTAAAATTAGTATAAGCCATAGCAAAATTTCCATCACCTGGATTATAAGTTGTATTGACCGCACCACTTTGACCCCAAAACGGATTGTAATTTGTAGCGATATTAGAATAAGTATCACTGTAAACAGATACTACGTTTGCTGGAAGTTTTGTTGGCACTGGTGCCGATGTCATAGGCTGTGAAAATCCTAATGATGAAATCATAAAGGAAATTAATAGTGTAATTTTTTTCATAGTTAATATGTTTTTTAGTTATAAATCAAAACTACAAACTCTCTTTTGATTTGATTTTCAATACAATGCTACTAAAACCATACAAAAGAAAAATAATTTTAAAAACATAATAAGAATGGCTATTACCAACTGGATATTACTTTAAATTGAATCATTTTATCCATACCTAAAAGAATACTTGTTGTGGTCATGTTGAGGTTATAGACGAAAATCTTTATCTCTATAAACGAACAACTTTGCTAAATTGACAAAATAAGTGACCTTAAATAACGCATCACACAACAAAACCCTTAAATTATAGTCTTTTAAAAAAAACAGAAAGGTCTCGAAAAACAACAATTTAGGAATTGTCTAACCCTTTTTCTCTATCCAAATTGCTTACTTTTGTGGAAATTCCATTTTTTATATGCAAATTGACTTTTCTACATTAGATCCAAAGAAAAATATTATTATCAAAGGCGCTCAGGTTCACAATCTAAAAAACCTAGATGTAGTCATTCCTCGAAATAAATTAGTAGTCATTACTGGGCTTTCAGGTTCAGGAAAATCGAGTTTGGCTTTTGATACTTTGTATGCCGAGGGACAACGTCGCTATGTAGAAAGTTTGTCTTCGTACGCTCGTCAATTTTTAGGGCGATTAGACAAACCAAAAGTAGAATACATTAAAGGAATTGCTCCTGCCATTGCTATTGAACAAAAAGTAAACACTACCAATGCTCGCTCAACAGTAGGAACCTCAACTGAAATTTACGATTACATCAAGTTGTTATATGCCCGTATCGGTCGTACCTTCTCGCCTGTTTCAGGAATTGAGGTCAAAAAAAATACCGTGACAGATGTAATCACCGATGTCAAAAACTTAGAACTGGAAAGCAAATGGTTGCTCCTTGCTCCCATTCATCTGGAAGAAGGTCGTAAACTGGAAGACAAGCTAAAAGTATTGCTTCAACAAGGTTTTGCTCGAATTTTGGTCAACAACGAAATGGTTCGTCTCGATGACTTCTCGACTACGCTCGAAGTGACAGAAAAAAAGAAAAAAGACATCCTACTCATCATTGACCGAATTGTAGTCAAGGAAGAAGAGGAATTCTACAACCGTCTTGCGGATGCGGTGCAAACGGCTTTTTTTGAAGGAAAAGGCATTTGTTACTTGCAAGAACTCAAAACCAACAAGCGTTTTTCTTATTCCAATAATTTTGAATTAGATGGTATTACTTTTTTGGAACCCAATGTACATTTATTCAGTTTCAACAATCCGTATGGTGCTTGTCCTGTTTGCGAAGGCTACGGAAATATCATCGGTATAGATGCTGATTTGGTAATCCCTAACACCTCATTATCAATTTTTGAAAACGCCATTTTCCCTTGGCGAGGCGAAAGTATGAGTTGGTATCGCGATCAATTAGTGAATAGCGCTTACAAATTTGACTTTCCCATTCACAAACCTTTCTTCGAACTAACGGACGAGCAAAAAGAACTCATCTGGACAGGAAACAGCTTCTTTGAAGGATTGAACGATTTTTTTAAAGAATTAGAAGCTAAAAACTATAAAATACAAAACCGTGTAATGCTTTCCCGTTACCGTGGAAAAACAAAATGCCATGCCTGCAAAGGAAAGCGTTTGCGAATCGAAGCTTCCTATGTAAAAATCAATGGCAAAACGGTATCCGAATTAGTAGATTTACCGATTGCACATTTGGTTGAATTTTTCAAAAACCTAAGTTTAGACAAATACGAACAGCAAATTTCCAAGCGTTTATTAATAGAAATCAACAACCGACTTTCGTTTTTGACCGAAGTAGGTTTGAGTTATTTGACTTTAAATAGAAACTCTTCGACCCTTTCTGGTGGAGAATCCCAGCGCATCAATTTGGCCACTTCGTTAGGAAGTAGTTTGGTTGGTTCCATGTATATTTTAGACGAACCAAGTATTGGTTTGCATCCAAAAGATTCTGAGCGATTGATTAAAGTATTGTTGTCCTTACGTGATTTAGGCAATACCGTAATTGTAGTCGAACACGACGAAGATATTATGAAATCCGCCGACATGATTATCGACATCGGTCCTGAAGCAGGGACTTTTGGAGGGGAATTAGTAGCGCAAGGTACCTATGACGAAATCTTAAAATCAACTTCGCTTACCGCCAAATACCTAAACGGAAATCTAGAAATCACAGTGCCTAAAAAACGCCGCACTTTCAAGAATTTCATCGAAATAAAAGGTGCTCGCGAAAACAACCTTCAAAATATTGACGTCAAATTTCCACTTGAAGTTCTTACGGTCATTACAGGAGTTTCGGGAAGTGGAAAAAGTACTTTGGTGAAGAAAATACTTTTTCCTGCCATGCAAAAAAAGCTAGACAACGCAGGTGAAAAAGCCGGTCAGTTTACTGAAATATCGGGTTCTTTTTCCCATATAAAGCATATCGAATACGTCGATCAAAATCCTATTGGGCGTAGTTCTCGTTCGAATCCTGTAACCTATATCAAAGCGTATGATGATATTCGGGATTTGTTT
>JAHEBK010000288.1 GCA_024642295.1 Flavobacterium sp.
TGCAATTGCAGGACAAGGGATTCTTTATGAAATCATCCAAATGGCACAATTAGATGGTTACAAAACAGGTGGAACAATCCATATTGTAATCAACAACCAAGTTGGTTTTACAACGAATTACCTAGATGCACGTTCTTCTACTTATTGTACTGACGTTGCCAAAGTTACATTATCACCCGTTTTACACGTAAATGCTGATGATGCAGAATCTGTAGTACATGCGATGCAATTTGCGTTAGACTTCAGAATGGAGTTTGGACGTGATGTATTTATTGACTTATTAGGATATAGAAAATACGGACATAATGAAGGAGATGAGCCCCGTTTTACGCAACCAGTATTATACAAACTCATTGCCAAACATAAAAACCCAAGAGATATCTATGCTGAAAAATTATTATCAGAAGGTGTTATTGATGCTGGTTTAGTAAAAACTTTAGAGAAAGAATACAAAGATGATTTGGATCATAATTTAGAAGCTTCTCGTAAAAAAGACTTAACCATCATTACTCCATTTATGCAAAACGAATGGAAAGGTTTTGAACAAGTTTCAGATGCTGGAATGTTGAAAAAAGTGGATACTAAAGTAGCCAAATCAACTTTGGATTCTATCATCAAAACAGTTTCTAATTTGCCATCTGACAAGAAATTCATTAACAAGATAACCAAAATTGTTGGTGATAGAAAAATCGGTTACGACAACAATACCATTGATTGGGGAACTGCTGAAACCTTAGCTTATGGTACTTTATTGACTGAAGGTTATGACATCCGTATCTCTGGACAAGACGTGGAGCGTGGAACATTCTCTCACCGTCACGCTGTTGTAAAAGTAGAAGATTCAGAAGAAGAAGTAGTTTTACTAGACAATATCGATAACAAAAAAGGAAAATTCCATATTTTCAACTCTTTCTTATCAGAATATGGAGTCTTAGGTTTTGATTATGGATATGCTTTAGCAAATCCAAATGCGTTAACGATTTGGGAAGCACAATTTGGTGATTTCTCTAATGGTGCCCAAATTATGATTGACCAATACATCTCTTGTGGAGAAGACAAATGGAACAATCAAAACGGATTGGTAATGTTATTGCCACACGGATACGAAGGCCAAGGTGCGGAGCACTCTTCGGCACGTATGGAGCGTTACTTGCAATTATGTGCACGTCACAATATGTATGTAGCGGATTGTACTACGCCAGCAAACTTCTTCCATTTGTTGAGAAGACAAATGAAAACAACTTTCCGTAAACCTTTAGTAGTATTCTCTCCTAAGAGTTTATTGCGTGATCCAAGATGTGTTTCTACTGTTGACGAAATCGCAAATGGTGAATTCCAAGAAACTATTGACGATACTACAGTTAATAAAAATGACGTAAAAACTTTGGTTTTCTGTACAGGTAAATTCTACTATGATATTGTTGCCGAAAGAGAAAACAGCGGTCGTAATGATGTAGCAGTAGTTCGTATCGAGCAATTGTTTCCTTTGCCAGTAGAACAATTAAAAGCAATCATTGCGCAATATCCAAATGCTGATGATTATGTTTGGGCACAAGAAGAGCCTAAAAACATGGGAGCTTATTCATTTATGTTGATGAATTTCGACATAGTAAAATGGAGATTGGCTTCATTAAAAGCGTATTCCGCACCAGCATCAGGAAGTTATACAAGAGCAAAACGCCGTCATGCCGATGCGATCAAAATGGTATTCGACAAAAATTTATTTATTTAATTAATATATTGTTTCAAGTTTGAAGTTTTATGTTCCGTTTTTGAACAATAAACTTTAAACATTTTAAACTTAAACATAGAGAAAACATGATTTTAGAAATGAAAGTTCCTTCACCAGGGGAATCTATTAAAGAAGTTGAAATCGCCACTTGGTTAGTACAAGACGGAGATTATGTAGAAAAAGATCAAGCGATTGCTGAAGTAGATTCAGATAAAGCGACATTAGAATTACCTGCTGAAGCTAGTGGTATTATTACCCTAAAAGCTGAAGAAGGCGATGCAGTAGCTGTAGGAGCAGTAGTTTGTCATATCGACACTGCAGCAGCGAAACCATCTGGTTCTGCGGCTCCAGTTGCAGCGGCTCCAGCAGCGGAAGCGCCAAAAGCAGCTCCAGCGGCGGCACCTGCTCCAGTAGCAGCAGCGCCATCTTATGCAGCAGGAACGCCTTCGCCAGCAGCTAAGAAAATATTAGATGAAAAAAATATTGCTCCAGCAACAGTCTCAGGAACTGGAAAAGGAGGAAGAATCACTAAAGATGACGCCGTAAATGCAGTACCATCTATGGGAACTCCTACAGGTGGAAGCCGTGGACAAGAGCGTACGAAGTTGTCTATGTTGCGTCGTAAAGTAGCAGAGCGTTTAGTAGCTGCTAAAAACGAAACAGCGATGTTGACTACTTTTAATGAAGTGAACATGACGCCAATAAACAATATTCGTAACGAGTATAAAGATGCTTTCAAAGCGAAGCACGGCGGTATTGGTCTTGGATTCATGTCTTTCTTTACTAAAGCAGTAACTAGAGCCTTACAATTGTACCCAGATGTAAACTCTATGATGGATGGTGATCACAAAATCGCTTTTGATTTTGCTGATATTTCTATCGCAGTTTCTGGACCAAAAGGTTTGATGGTACCGGTAGTTCGTAACGCTGAGAACTTAACTTTCCGAGGTATTGAAGCTGAAATCAAAAGATTAGCAATTAAAGCACGTGATGGACAAATTACTGTTGACGATATGACAGGTGGAACTTTTACTATCACTAACGGTGGTGTATTTGGATCGATGTTGTCTACTCCAATTATCAACCCTCCTCAATCAGGAATCTTAGGAATGCACAACATTATTGAGCGTCCAATTGCTGTAAACGGTAAGGTTGAAATTCACCCAATGATGTATGTAGCATTATCTTATGACCACAGAATCATCGATGGTCGTGAGTCAGTTGGTTTCTTAGTAGCTGTTAAAGAAGCTTTAGAAAATCCAATCGAATTATTGATGGATAACAATCCTAAAAAAGCATTGGAGTTGTAGACTTCGACTCCCGAAGCTTCGGGACAGTCTGACAATACATATAAAATCCCAAATTCCTCCCGAAATATCGGTATTGGAGTTTGGGATTTTTTATGATCAATCTAAGATTATTGTAAATACAAATAATGATTGTAATAATCAATAATCGCTTTTCCTCTTAGAAGAACATCAGCACCTATGATACCGTGAACAGG
>JAHEBK010000018.1 GCA_024642295.1 Flavobacterium sp.
ATCTTTTCTAATCCTAGTTTGTGATTTGCTATAGGCAAAACTTCATCAATAGTATTCTGTTCCGTTTTATAACTAAAATTGGAGGTTTCAAGTCCAATTCTGTCAATCATACCTGAACAGATTACCGTTCTTTCTGGCATGGTAATTAATTGGTATTTTATTGATGAACTTCCTGAGTTTATAATAACTATTTTCATTTTTATTTTTTAATGGTTTAACTAGTTAATCGTTTATTTGTTTTACAGATTGAACGAATAAACAAATAAACGATTAACCTATTTTATAATCCTTGCGCCTGAATTGCAGTAATCACTACCGTATTTATAATATCATCAACTGTACAGCCACGACTTAAATCATTTACAGGTTTGTTTAATCCCTGTAACATGGGCCCAATCGCCAAAGCACCCGTTTCTCTTTGAACTGCTTTATAGGTATTATTTCCGGTATTCAAATCAGGAAAAATCAAGACACTTGCTTGACCTGCAACTTCAGAATTAGGCATTTTACTTTTCCCAATTATTTTATCTACAGCTGCATCGTATTGAATAGGTCCTTCGATTTTTAAATCAGGACGTTTATGACGAACAATTTCTGTTGCTTTTCGTACCTTATCTACTTCATCACCCTTACCGGATGAACCTGAGGAATAGGAAAGCATTGCAACCTTAGGTTCGATTCCAAAAGCCAAACTAGTATCCGCAGATGAAATAGCAATTTCGGCTAATTGTTCCGCTGTTGGATTTGGATTGATAGCACAATCACCAAAGACAGAAACGCGATCTTCCAAACACATAAAAAACACAGAAGATACAACTGTCGAATTAGGTTTGGTCTTGATAAACTGTAAAGCAGGTAAAATGGTATGCTGAGTGGTGTGTGCTGCTCCCGAAACCATTCCGTCAGCATGACCTTTATAGACCATCATCGTTCCAAAATATGACACATCTTCCATTAAATCTTTAGCCATTCCCACTGTTACGTTTTTAGCTTTTCTAAGTTCATAATAAGTATTTACATAATCCTCATAATATGGCGATTCAATAGGATTGATGATAGCTATTTTTGAAAAATCAAAAGCAATTCCCAACTCATTTACTTTGTTTTCAATTTGTTTTTTGTTTCCAATAATTGAAATATCAACAACATCAATAGCTAACAATCGGGATGCCGCAATAATAATCCGATCATCAGTTCCCTCTGGTAAAACAATATGTTTTCGATGCTTTTTAGCACGTTTAACTAAATTATATTGAAACATTTTAGGCGTCATTCCTTCTGCTTCAAACGCACTAAGTTTATCAGCTAATTGATCCACATCTACATATTTTTCAAAAGTAACAATTGAGGTTTCAATCTTGTGTGTATTGTCAGCATAAATTCTAGAATTAATATCTCCTATTTTATTGGTTATCATATAAGTTCCTTCATTTACCGAAACAATAGGTACAACAGCTGTTAATCCTTCAATTAGCTTCAAAATACTATCTTCAGGTATGATACCACCCGTTAAAATAATTCCTGAAACGGAAGGGTAATTAGCGGATTCATTAGCTTGTAGAGCACCTAGAATTATATCGGCTCGGTCACCTGGAGTAATGACCAAAGAATTCTCTTTTAAGTGAACTAAATAATTACGCAATTGCATTGCTCCTACACTAAAATTACCAACTTCATTATTTAAGTATCCATTACCAAATAGTACTTTGGCATCCAATACTTCTATGATTTCTTTTATAGTAGGATTCTTTAAACTTGATATTAAAGGAATAACGTTAACCAGAACTGTTGAAGGCAAACTAGCTTTCAAACCATTGACAGCCAACTCTAAATTTTCAAATTTAACTTTATTACCAATTACAGCTAAAACATCGACTTCTTTAACCTTAAAACTATCATAAGCAAGATATAAACTATCCACAAATTCATCCAAGGTTTTCCCTACTCCAGAACCAACAATAATAGCAGGAATTCCTAAATTTTTGGCTATAAGAACATTCATATCCAATTCGATAACGGTACCTTCACCACTAAAACTAGTTCCTTCGACTAAAACAAAATCATATTGTTCTTCTAAGCGTTTGAATTTTTCAATGATTAAATCCAAAACTTCACCAATTTTACCGCTATTTTTTTTCTTGATTAATTTGCTTTTAGTTACTGCATAAGCGTCTTCAAAATTAATATCTAAATTAAAATGAGAAATAACTGTTTCGATATGATTGTCTATCTTCCCATCTTCAAAGTCTTCAATTATAGGTCTAAAATAGCCCACTTTTGCAGTTTTACCCATCAATATGCTCATCAATCCTAGAGCAATAATAGACTTACCGCTATTAAATTCACTTGTTGCTACGTATATGGCCTTGTTCATTGGTGTCTATTTTCAATTTTTAATGTGTTATAAATTAATCAATTTATCTTAAAACCATTTCCTTTTTTTGAAATGAAATACCATCAATACACCTATGAGAAACATTATTGAAATTACGATGTAATATCCATTTTCATATTTCAATTCGGGCATATTTTCAAAATTCATTCCGTAAACACCAACAATAAATGTCATTGGAATGAATATGGCTGAAATCACAGTCAATGTTTTCATAATTTCATTCATCTTGTGTGCTTGTGACGAAAAAAAGAAATTTGAAGCACTTTCTAGGATTCCCATATCCGATTCAATTTGCTCTAAAAGCTCCAAACTTTTTTGATATAATCTCGAAAAATAATTATAGGTTTCAGGTTCGATTATAGAAAAGCTTTCATCTTCTTTTAAGCTCTTAATTGCTAATAAAGAATCTCTAAGTGGTATTATAGATCTTTTTAAGAAATTAAAATTATCTCGATGTTTTTCAATATTCACTAAAATCTCTGGATTAGAACTTGTTTTAGAAAGTACAATCAACTGCTCCACCTTATCCTCTTCATTTTCTATTGTAATATAAAAATTTTCCATAATAGCATCTAAAAGTAAATAGAGTAAATAATCTACTTTTTTAGAACGAACAATACCTGAATGAGACCGAATTCGTTCCCTAATATGTGTAAAAAAATCACTCCTTTTCTCTTGAAAAGAAATTAAAACACTGTCTTTTAATAAAAAACTAATTTGCTCTACATTAATATTATCGGAATGCTCTGTGGGAAGTAATGATTTAATGTTAAAAAATAAAGTATTGGAAAACTCTTCTACCTTAGTTCTTCTAGTAGTATTTAAAATATCTGAAAGAATAAAATGGTCTATTTTAAAATAGGAACCTATACGTTCAATCAATTCAATATCATTTAATCCGTGAAGGTTAAGCCAATTGTTTTTTGATTGGTCTATTTTTTTAAAATTTTCTATCAAAAATTCACCATCTTCACTAAATATTACATCATCATATAAAAACAACTGCAATTGAGATTGAAATTGTTTGTGTTTACCTGTATATTCTAATGGATTTGATTGTGTCTTGCGAACTTTTTTAAATTTTATTTTTCTCATTCTAAATGATATTTACAGTAATATTACGAAAAATAAAATCAAAAACCGAACACTTCTCATTCAATTAAAAGATCTTAAAACTAAATAGTAATCAGTTATTTCGAGCTGAATTTGCTAAAATAATTTGGTGTATTTTTTAGATAAATAATACAAACAAGAGTAGTACTATACTTTGTAAATAAGTTGGTTAATAGTTTTGAATAAAATATTTGATTCAAAAGGTTTTACAATAATATCATTCATTCCAACAGCCAATGCTTGCTCTATAATTTCTTCTTTATTAAAAGCAGTTAGTGCTATTATGGGTGCTGTAACTCCCTTTGAACGAATAATTTTTGAAGCTTCAAAACCGTTCATTTCAGGCATGTTAATATCCATTAAAATAATATCAAATGGATTTTTTTGTACAATATCTATGGCGTCTTTTCCTGAATTTACTACTGAACATTTATAGTTTCTTTTTTCAATAATTTTTCTAGTAACCATACAATTTATAACATTATCATCAACAATTAAAACAGTAAAAACTTGACCTGAAGACAAGTCTACTACAATGTTATTGATAATCTCATTGGTTTTAACAATGTCAGAATCAAACGCTATTGTAAAAGAAAAAGTAGTTCCTTTTCCCAAATCGCTTTCGATTTCAATTGTACTTCCAAATAACTCTAATAACTTTTTTACAATAGGCAACCCTAATCCAGTTCCTTGGTAATCAATTTCTTTTCTTCCAACCTGAGTAAATGTATCAAACACTTTTGCCTGGTCTTCTTTAGCAATACCAACTCCTGTATCCTTGATTTTGAATTCTATATGATGTTTTAGACCTTCTTTTTTTATCAATTTAGCAGAAATAGTTACAACTCCATCATTTGTGAATTTCAATGCATTGCTTACCAAATTAATTAATACTTGAGAAAATCTCAATTTATCTCCAATCAAAAACTCTGGGATGTCTTTGTCAATATTCGTTTGTATTGTATTGTTGTGATTCTTTGCAATAAAAGATAACGAATTAACAATCATTTCAATTTCATCAGAAATATTAAAGGTTAATTCTTCTAATACGATTCTGTTTTCTTCTATTTTATTTATTTGTAATACATCATTTATCAATGACAATAAATACCTTGCGGAGAATTTTAACGACGCAAGATGAGGACTATTTTCTAATTCTTTGTGCTCTTCTAATAACATATTTGTAATACCTACAACTCCATATAAAGGAGTACGTAACTCGTGACTGATAGTTGAAACGAATTGAGATTTTAGCATCGAAGCTTCAATAGCTTTTTCTTTTGCTAAGGTTAATTCTGCATTTGCAAGGGTTAAATCTGAATTTGCTTTTTTCTTAAATAAGTAATTCTTGTACAAAGTGTACAATTGTAGTAGTAGTATACAAATGACAACTATGAAAAGTAAAACAATAATTTTTGACTTTTTTAAATTTTGATATTGTAAACTATTTTCTGCTGTAATAGTATCTACTTTTCTTTTATATTCATCTAATTCAACGTTAATACCAACTAATTTTGCCCTTTTAATATTTAGTGAATTATTAATTTCTTTAGTTAATTTATTATACTTCACTAAGTATAAATAAGCCTTTTTAAAATCTTTTATTTTAAATAAATAATTAGAATATTTTAAAAATGAGAATGATAAATCAGTTTTATTTTTTGTTTCCAAACCGACTTGAATTGCTTTCAAAAAGTAAGCATCTGCTTTAGAGTGTTGGTTGATATAGCCATTATACATTCCATTTAGCATATTTAAAACAACTAAATTAGATTCGTTTCCATAATTAAGTTTGTGATTATTTACATATTCTAAATAAATTTTTCCTTTATCAAATTGATTAATATCAAAATAGGCCCGAGCAATCTTTAATTTGGTATAAAATATTCGACTTGAGTCATTGTTTTTTTCGCTAAACAATAGGGATTCATTAAAATAAGAAATTCCAGCTGTATAATCCTTCTTTTCAAAACAATAGATATTTCCAAGATTATTGTTAATCCAGTTTTTAACCGTATCGTTTTTGGCTAAATTGGCAAACTCTAAACCTTTTTTATAATACAAAATAGCTTTATCAAACTCTGATAATTGTTCGTAATTGGCCCCAATAGTATTGTATGATCTAGCAATCAAGAAGTTATCTTTTCTAGCTATAGCATAATGTAAAGCCAATCTAGAAGTAGTAAACGATTTTTCGAAATTAGATTCGTGGAGTAAATCAGAAGCTTCTGTAGTTAATTTTAGAATTTCTTTTCTTGAAGGAATACTTTTTAGTGCATTTTTAGCATTAGTAATAGTCGCATTGCCAAAAATTGACCATGATAAAAATATGATGAATGAAATTCTTAGTTTAAACATACACAGGAGCTATAATTCAAATATACATTAAAAATTGTTTTACGACCAATAAAAAATAGTTTCTAATTAGTTATTACACTTCTCTTGGAGTGTTTAATTTTCCTACGGATTTGGCTACTATTGTAGCTATCGTTGCATCACTTGTAATATTCACCACAGTTCTACACATATCTAAAGGTCTATCAATAGCAAAAATAAGTGCTAATCCTGCCTCAGGAATACCAGCTTGTCCAAGTACAATTACAAGCATAACCATACCTGCACTTGGCACAGCAGCTGAACCTATTGATGCCAAAGTTGCAGTAACTACAATCATTAATTGTGTATTCAAATCTAATGGATTAGGCAACATCGCTTGAGCAATAAAAATGGCCGCTACTGCTTGATACAAGCTGGTTCCATCCATATTTACGGTAGCTCCTAGAGGCAATACAAAACTAGAAACTTCTTCGTCAACCCCTAAATTTTCGGTAACACATTCCATTGTCACGGGTAAAGTGGCGGCACTTGAACTCGTTGAAAAAGCAAGTAACTGAGCGGGGGCAATTGCTTTAAAAAAAGTAATAGGATTTACTTTAGCAAAAAGCAATAACAAGCTTGGGTATAAAATAAATACCATTAATAATAATCCCAATAGAACTGTTAATCCATAAATACCCAAAGCTTCCAAAGTAGAAAAATCAGGTATTTCAACCATTAAGGCTGCCATTAATGCAAAAACGCCATAAGGAGAAAATAGCATAACAATATCAATAATTTTCAGAATAACATCATTCATTCCTTTGAAGAAATCAACAACTGGTTTTGCTTTTTCTTCTTCTATTAATATTAAACCAATTCCTATTAGAATAACAAAAAAAATCACTTGAAGCATGCTTCCATTATCCGATAATGAGTTAAAAATATTATCTGGAACAATATCAACTAAAGGTTGGAGCGGACCACTCGTTTTGGCTTTATCAGCTAATTCAATTTTTTGAGAAGCATCGCCTGAAAAATTTTCAAGTAAACTTTTTCGAGAACTTTCATTAATATAACTTCCTGGTTTAATAATATTAGCTAATATTAATCCCAAACTTACAGCAATAACGGTAGTGCACAAGTAAAACAAAACAGTTCTACCGCCTAATTTAGACAGTTTTGAAATATCTTTTAAATCTGCCAATCCTACAATTAATGAAACAACAATTAATGGAACGGCAATCATTTTAAGCAGGTTGATAAAAACAGTACCAAATGGTTTTATCCAATCGACCACTATTCCTTTCTGCTCTAAGTTTTTCATTATTAAACCAAAAACCAATCCTAGAATCATTCCGATTAAGATTTTCCAATGTAAAGCTATTTTATCTATCATTTTAATACCATTTTAATATGTTGTAAAAGAAAAAGGTGTGCATAATTTTCTAAGAAACTAATGCAACACCTTTCAAAAATAAGCTATAAACCTTTTAAACTAAGTCTAAATTATTTATATGTTTTATTGATCAAATAAAAATCAGCTAGAACTATCGCTGCCATTGCTTCAACAATAGGCACCGCACGAGGTACTACACAAGGATCATGACGACCTTTCCCGGTCATCTCCGTGATATTTCCTTTATTATCTAATGATTCTTGTTTTTTCATGATTGTTGCTACTGGTTTGAAAGCTACTCTAAAATAAATATCCATTCCGTTACTAATTCCCCCTTGAATTCCTCCAGAAAGATTGGTTATAGTTGTTCCGTCAGGATTATACAAATCGTTATGTTCGCTTCCTTTCATTTTAGAACCACAAAAACCGCTACCAAATTCAAAACCTTTTACAGCATTGATAGAAAGCATGGCTTTACCAAGCTCAGCATGTAATTTATCAAAAACAGGCTCTCCTAATCCGATTGGCACATTTTGAATCACACAAGTTACAGTTCCACCAACGGTATCACCTTCTTTACGTATTTCACGAATGTATTCTTCCATCTCAGCAGCTAAAGCTTCATCTGGACAACGTACAGGATTGCTTTCAATTTTAGAAAAATCTAATTCTTGATATGGTTTCTCTAAATAGATAGGTCCTACAGAAGAAACGTAAGCATTGATTTTAATGTCAGAAAGCATTTGTTTTGCAACAGCACCTGCTACTACTCTACTTGCCGTTTCACGAGCTGAACTTCTTCCGCCTCCGCGATAGTCTCTAGAACCATATTTTTGATCATAAACATAGTCGGCATGACTTGGTCTATAATTGTCTTTGATATGAGAGTAATCGTCAGATTTTTGATTGGTATTTGGAATTATAAATCCAATAGGCGTTCCAGTAGTTTTACCTTCAAAAATACCCGACAAAAATTGAACATCATCTGGTTCTTTTCTTTGAGTTACAATTGCCGACTGACCCGGTTTTCTTCTTGACATTTCCAATTGAATAGCATCAAAATCTAATGTAATACCTGATGGACATCCATCTATTATTCCACCTAAAGCTTCTCCGTGTGATTCTCCGAATGTTGTTAATCTAAATAGTGTACCGTAGCTATTTCCTGCCATTATTATTAATTTTGAACAAAAGTACTATTTTAGTTTTAAATTTTTAAATTTAAACTTTAAAAAACATCGTGAAAATCTTGACGTTGTGTTAATATTAACGTCCTTTTCTTAACCTTAATTTTCATTTTGAAAGAATGCAATTTAGTTAATTTGCTGAAAATCAAATTTAGATTACATTGAAAAAAAGAAAGGTAGAATTAGTTGTGATTTCAGACACACATCTTGGAACCTATGGAAGTCACGCCAAAGAACTATTTAAATACTTATCCTCAATAAAACCAGATACTTTAGTCTTAAATGGAGACATTATTGATATTTGGCAATTTAGAAAATCCTATTTCCCAAAATCACATTTAAAAGTCCTTCAAAAAATTATTAGTCTTGCTTCTAAAGGAACCAAAGTCTATTATATTACTGGGAATCACGATGAAATGCTTCGTAAATTTAGTGATCTTAATATGGGGAATTTTGCACTGGTTGATAAACTTGTTTTAGAATTGGATAACAAAAAAGCTTGGATTTTTCATGGCGATGTTTTTGATGCTTCCGTAAATCATGCCAAATGGATTGCAAAATTAGGCGGTTTAGGATATGATTACTTAATCTTATTGAATCGTTTTGCTAATTGGTGTCTTAGTAAAATAGGCAAAGAGCCTTATTCTTTTTCTAAAAAAATAAAAGCAAGTGTTAAAAAGGCGGTTAAACATATTTCAGACTTTGAAGTAACAGCAGCCGAACTTGCTATTGAAAACAAATACGATTATGTTATTTGTGGACATATCCACGAACCTAAAATGGTTAATAAAATCACCAAAAACGGTAGTACCCTATATTTAAACTCTGGAGATTGGGTAGAAAATTTGACAGCATTAGAATACAATAAGAAAAAATGGAAATTAAAACGCTATCAAGAAGAATATTATACAAAGTTTGATGATGAAGGAAAAAATGAAGAAGTATTAAATCACAAATTGATTGCTTCTATTCTTTTTTCAAAATAATTATTTAACATAATATTTTATAAAATATTAATTACTATGCACTTATAATAAACAACAGAGAAATTATATAAGTTATTGCAATTATTATATAACATTATTGTTATATTTACCTGTAACTTTGCTTAAACAAAATTTAAAAATTTATGAAAAAACTTATTTTATCAGCTTTTATGCTAATGGGTTTAGCATTTAGCTCACAAGCACAAGAAATTTCTAAAAATGCTTTGGGACTACGTTTTGGAGACAACGATGGTTTTGGTGGAGAAATTTCATATCAAAGAGCATTATCTAGTAATAACAGATTAGAAGCAGATTTGGGATGGAGAAATAGTAATAATGTCGATGCCTTTAAATTAACTGGACTTTATCAATGGGTATGGAACATCGATGGAGGATTTAATTGGTATGCTGGTGTTGGAGCTGGTGTAGGAAGTTGGAAAATTGACAATAAAAATGTTAACGATAGTGGTTCATTTGTATTTGCTGCAGGTGATATCGGTATTGAATACAATTTTGATATTCCATTGTTGATTTCGTTAGATTTCCGTCCTGAATTTGGTGGCAGCGGATATTTCAAAAACAATTATGGTTCAGATATTGCGTTAGCATTGAGATACCAATTCTAATTGAAAATACATATTACAACAAATGCCGCTAAATAGCGGCATTTGTTATTTAATACGAATTCCTTTTTTGGAATTTATTTTGACTATACAATATGGAAATGTAATTGCTTGTGTGACCATTGCGCCTTCTTCTGGACTCTCTTCTTTTACTTTAACCGCAATAGAATCACCAACTTGCTCTACACTTTCTATTCCTATAGTATAACCTCCTGTTGGCTTTTCACCCATGTTCAAAATAAGAAAATTTGATTTTTGTACATCGGCTGCACTAATTTTATTTTTCAAGTATACATCATTTTGCAACATTCTAATCTCATTAGGTTCTGTGAGTATTTCAAAGAAATGAATGTTTGCACCACCATCCGATTGTTGAGTTAAAACTTCAAACAAAGGTGGAATTGCACTAGTCTTAGTTGATTTAACTCCACAAGAAGTCATAAGAATTGAGAGAATTAAATACTTTATTTTTTTCAACTTAAAGAAAATTTATTATTAATCAATATTTGAAGATGATTTACTTTTTTTAGCATATTTCTCTAATGCCTTCTCGTAAATACCAACATAGAGCGGTAAAATATTTTTTATATCAAATTTTTTAGCTACTTCAAGTGCATTTTTTTTGAATTCACAAAGAACCAATTCGTCCGATAGAATTTTTAAAGCATTTTCAGCCATTTCATCTACATTACCAACATCACTCAAATAACCAGAAACCCCATCAAAATTCACCTCAGGCAATCCTCCTGAATTACTAGAAATCACAGGAACACCCCAAGCCATTGCTTCCAAAGCCGCTAACCCAAAACTCTCAGTTTCAGAAGGCAACAAGAACAAATCGGAATAACTTAAAATTTTATCTATTTCATTACTATTCCCAAAAAAGATTACTTTTTCTAAAATGCCCAATTCTTGACATAAAATTTCAGCCTTTTCCTTCTCGGGTCCATCCCCTACCATCATCAACTTAGCAGGAATTTTTTGTTGGATTTTATAAAATATTTTAATGATATCCGGAATACGTTTTACCTTTCTGAAATTACTAATATGTGTAATGATTTTTTCATTTCCATTTGCCATTACTGAACGACGACAAGGAATATGTGGATCTTTAATATTTTTATCTAGTTCGATAAAATTAGGAATAACTTGAATATCTTTTTTGATATTTAATAATCGATAAGTGTCTTCTTTTAGACTTTCAGAAACAGAAGTCACAACATCCGATTTATTGATACTAAAACTAACTGCGGGTTTATAAAAAGGGTGATTCCCAACCAAAGTAATATCAGTTCCATGTAAAGTTGTTACCATCGGAATATGAATTCCCTCACCTTTAAGCATTTGTCTAGCCATATAACCTGCATAAGCATGTGGAATTGCATAATGCACATGCAATATCTCAATTTTATAGAGTTTAACCATGTCAACCAACTTACTTGACAAAGCCAACTCATAGGGTTGGTAATGAAATAATGGATATTCTGGCACATTTACTTCATGATAATGCACATTGGGATTTAATAGTGCTAAACGTACTGGTTGACTATAAGTAATAAAATGGATTTCGTGCCCCATTCTCGCTAATTCTAATCCTAATTCTGTAGCGACAACTCCACTCCCTCCAAATGTAGGGTAACAAACAATTGCAATTTTCATCTATGTATTTTATAAAAAGCGAAATTACTTAAAATAGCCCTAACAAAGAGTTAAATTAAGTTAAAACTAAGTCATTCCTAATATGAAGACACAAAAAAAGGAGATAAAAATCTCCTTTTTTGTTATATTAAAAAAATCGGCTGTGCCAACTGTCTATCGCTTCAACTTCCCAAGATTCATTGAACTCTTGTACATTATTGATAAGGTTGTTAAAAACAATGGTATTTTCAGTCACTGATTTATCTTTTACCATTTTTTTGAAATCTAGCAACGGTTTATGAGCAATATGTTCTCCTTGCTTGAAAGTTACATTCATTTTGTCTAACAAATCTACATTGTATTTTTTCTCCAAATCTTGAATAAATACTACCGAAGAATCAATGGAGCAACCTGTTGCTGCTTGTACTTCTT
>JAHEBK010000289.1 GCA_024642295.1 Flavobacterium sp.
GTGTTTGTTTAGCCATTCCTTTGAAAGTTCCTTTTACAGGAGTACAATCCGAAAAATTTAATCCTACTGATAATTTAACATGATTATCCATTGTCCAGATATTGTTGGTGGGATCAATTCCTAGCCAACCTTGAACTGGTGAATAAATTTCGACCCAAGCATGTGTTGCTCCTTCTCCTCTTAACTGACTCTTATTAGGGCATATATAACCACTTACATAACGAGCAGGAATTCCCAGCGTACGCATTAACTGCAAAAGGACATGTGCAAAATCTTGGCATACCCCTTTTTTCAATTCTAAAACTTCATCTAGTGTAGTGTTAATAGTTGTAATTCCTTTGGTATAAATAAAATTTTTATAAATGTAGTCACTACATTCTTGCGCCAATGCAATTATGGGTTTGTTTTTAATACCTATTTCAGTTAATATTTGTTCAATTTCATTCTGTTTTTCAATTTCTTCAGGATAAGAACATCTAAGTAAAATAATGCTTTTCTCTTTTTCTTTTGCTAAATCATCTATAGTTGCATGATCTATTTCGGGTATTTTAAGAGAATGATTTACGCGTACTATCATTTGGCTTTCAATGGTCATCTCAGAAAGTGTCTCAAGTGTGTTAAAATTACCTACCCTGTTACCATGCCAATCTTTAGAAATAGTTACTTCTGGATTATTGGTAATTAAGAGTTGGTATTGAAGTACATCTTGGCTCTGAAAATTATGGGGAAATAAACGTATTTCGTTAATGCTCTCTTTAATAGGCCGATTGTATTCGAGTTTAGTTATATGAGTGATTTTGAAAACTGCCATTGTGTTTAGGTATATGAAAAGAATAATTTAGAAAAATCAGATGAAAACGCATACAGTTCTTTTTTAGTATCTTCCAATATATGCTGTAATTGTTGGTTCGTTAGATTGTGGTAATCGGTGAATTCTACAGCGCTTTTGAGTCGACCAAAATGATTTCGCATCGTTCTAGCTTCACTTAAATAATTGTCTTTGAATAAAGTATTGAGATTCGTATCTATTAATCCTAAAGTATAAATTACAGAATGAGCAAAATCCTTGTTGAAAATTACTTGTTGAACTACTTTTCTATTGTGTGGAATGTTACTGTAGCTTTTCATATACAATTCATAGCCAGATAAAGAAAGTAGTAATTTTCTCCAATACAATAAATCTTCGTTGCCTTCAAGATTAAAATTAATTGGTTTATAATATGCTTCAGTAAAGATAATGGTTTGTAAACAACGTTCTAGGTTTTTACCAATACTCGAAAAACACCAGCCCAAACCTCGTGGCATTGTCACGTGAAAAATTCCATTATACAATAAGAAATCTTTGTTTAATTTGGATAAAATACCAATAGCTTCAGCTGTTTCTAAACGTTGTGGGAGTTTAGGGTCATTTATAAAATGATACATAGAGTTAATATGTTCCCAAAGTTCTTTTGTTATTTTATCTTGAGCGCCACGTGCATTTTCACGTGCTCGTGTAATGAGATTTTTCACTGAATTCGTGTTTTTTGCATCACAAATAATGTATTTCAATACAAAATTTGTATTGTACTGAACGAGTGTTATTTCTTTAGCAGATAAATCAGTATAGTATTCTAATAAAGGTTTATAGCCTTGTAAGTCATTTGTTTCTTGATCAAATGACATAATATAAAGAGTGTTGAGTGTATGCAGCATTCCATCTGTCCGTTCCATGTATCTATTGAGCCAATAGATTCCATCTGCCACTCGGCTGAGCATGTTTACTTCCATAATTATAGCTTTTAAAAGTTAATGTCAATCAGTTTTTATTTCATTATCCAAGTATCCTTACTGCCTCCTCCTTGTGAAGAATTAACGACTAAGGAACCTTCCGTTAGTGCTACTCGTGTCAATCCTCCAGGTACTATTTCAACTCCTTTTGGTCCACATAGTGCATAAGGTCTCAAGTCGACATGGCGTAATTTAAGTTCGCCATCAATAAAACAAGGAACAGTACTTAATTGAATAATGGGTTGTGCAATGAAATTTCGGGGATCGTCCATGATTGCTATTTTTGCCGCATCTAGTTCTTCTTGTGTGGCTTTGTTTCCCATAATCATTCCGTAACCACCACTCTGATTGGTTTCTTTGATAACCATAGTTTCCATATTTGCAAAAACATGTTCACGCTCTTCTTTATTCTCCATTTGATAAGTTGGTACATTTTTGAGAATAGGTTCTTCATTCATGTAATATTTTATCATTTGAGGAACATAAGCATAAACCGCTTTATCATCTGCTACACCATTTCCTACTGCATTGACTAATGCTACATTTCCAGATTTATAGGCACTGATAAGTCCAGGAATTCCAAGAGTACTATCTGGTTTAAAAACTAATGGGTCTAGGTATTCGTCGTCAAGTCTTCTGTAAATCACATCCACTTGAACTAAGCCTGATGTAGTTTTCATGTAGACTTTGTTGTTGTTGACAATCAAGTCGCGTCCTTCTACTAAAGGAACTCCCATTTGTCTTGCTAAAAAAGTATGCTCATAATAAGCCGAGTTGTAAATTCCAGGTGTTAGCAAGACTACATTTGGATTTGAAATAGATCTTGGTGAAAGTGATACAAGGATGTTGTGAAATATCATTGGATAATTGACAACCATACTTACATTATTACTTTTGAACATCTCGGGGAATACACGCTTGGTGATTTCTCGATTCTCAAGCATATAACTCACTCCACTTGGACAGCGTAAATTGTCTTCAAGAACATAAAACTCGCCTTCAGCTCCACGAATCAAATCTATTCCTGCAATGTGAACATGGATGTCATGAGGTAATTTTATACCGTGAACCTCTGGAATATAATGCGGACAAGAAGCAATCAAAGAGGCAGGAATAATTCCGTCCTTGATAATTAATTGTTCGTTGTAAATGTCTTCCAAGAATAAATTGAGTGCTTTCAATCGTTGCGCAATACCAGATTCTACTTCTAGCCAATCTTGTTGTGTAATGATTCTTGGAATGATATCAAAAGGGAATATCCTTTCAATTCCTTCATTATTATCACTATAGACCGTAAAAGTGATTCCTTGATTCATGAAAATTTCCGAAGCTTGCCTTTGTTTCTGAGTCAGCTTTTCTAGGTTTAAACTTTCTAATGTTTGAAGTACTTGACGATATGGTTCTCTCACTCCTTCTTTAGAAAACATCTCATCCCATCCTTTCGGGTTTAAA
>JAHEBK010000290.1 GCA_024642295.1 Flavobacterium sp.
TACCGAAATTAGTTCTGGAGCGACTTCTGTTTCTTTTGCCTCTGTGCAGTACATTTTAAAAAATGTAGAAGACATAGGTAATAAAAACATTCTACTATTTGGTACTGGAAAAATAGGAAGAAATACCTGTGAAAATTTGGTTAAACACACCAAAAATGAACATATCACTTTAATCAATAGAACCAAGGACAAGGCGGAAAAACTGGCGGGTAAATTAAATCTGATTGTAAAGGATTATTCGGAATTACACCTTGAATTACAAAAAGCCGATGTTTTGGTCGTAGCTACAGGTGCTCAAAACCCAACGGTGGACAAAGCCATTTTAAATCTAAAGAAACCGTTGTTGATTCTAGATTTATCGATTCCTAAAAACGTAAATGAAGATGTCGAGGAAGTAGAAGGCGTAACGTTGATTCACATGGATTACCTTTCGGAATTGACGGATGAAACTTTGGAAAACAGAAAAAAACACATTCCTGAAGCCGAAGCAATTATTGAAGAAATAAAAGCCGAATTTATTACTTGGACTAAAGGACGAAAATTTGCGCCAACAATTAATGCTTTGAAAGCCAAATTGAACGACATTAAAAAAGCGGAGTTGAATTTTCAAAGTAAAAAAATAGCCGATTTCAACGAAGAGCAAGCCGAAATTATTAGCGCTCGAATCATTCAAAAAATCACCACACATTTTGCCAATCACTTAAAAGAGGAAAGCACCATGGTGGATGAAAGCATTGAGTGGATTGAAAAAGTATTCAAAATAAGCCCCCTAACCCCCGAAGGGGAAACTACAACAATTGTAGTATAACTTTTTGAAAATAAATGAATACAAAAAAATCAAGTTCTTCTTCTAGTATTCCCCCTTCGGGGGCTAGGGGGACTATACGTATAGGTACTCGTGATAGTGAACTCGCTTTATGGCAAGCACATACAGTAGAAAAGAAGCTAAACGATTTGGGTTACAAAACCAAAATTGTACCTGTAAAATCTACAGGAGATATTGTTCTTGACAAGCCATTATACGAACTCGGAATCACCGGAATTTTTACCAAAACGCTAGATGTTGCCATGATTAATGGCGATGTTGATATTGCGGTGCATTCTATGAAAGATGTGCCAACGGCTTTACCAATGGGTATTGTGCAGGCGGCTGTTCTGGAAAGAGCCAATACCGTAGATGTTTTGGCCTACAAAGGAAATTTGGATTTCCTAGAAGGAAGCGCTACAATTGCAACTGGAAGTTTACGCCGACAAGCACAATGGTTGAATAAATATCCGAATCATAAAGTCGTTGATTTACGTGGAAATGTTAATTTGCGTATGCAAAAACTGGCTGATAACGACTGGAACGGTGCTGTATTTGCAGCTGCTGGACTTGAACGCATTAACCTGAATCCTGAAAATCTTATTTCGCTTGACTGGATGATACCTGCACCAGCACAAGGAGCAATGCTTGTAGTGGCGATGGGGAATGATAATTTTAGTTTGGATGCACTTTCGCATTTAAACGATATTGAAACAGAAATTTGTACCTATATCGAACGCCAATTTTTAAGAACTCTTGAAGGTGGTTGTACCGCTCCAATTGGAGCTTTGGCAAAATACAATGAGGAAGACGATACGATTCATTTTCAAGGAGCGTTGTTTTCTCTTGACGGTAAACAAAAATTAGAAGTAGATAAAATTGTTCCTATTGAAGATTGGAAAAAACTCGGATTCTTCTCTGCTCAAGAAATTTTAAACAATGGTGGTGCGGCATTGATGTCGGAAATCAAAAATAATTTGAAGAAATAATGAGTCAAATAAGTATTCTATCCACCAAAACATTATCAGCTGAACAAAGACAAGTATTTCTTGATGCCGATTTTGATCTTTTAGAACAAGATTTTATCGAAGTTCAAAACAACAAATTTGAGTTGGACACCATTAATACCAATTTGATTTTCACGAGCCAAAATGCTGTTTTGAGTTTAATAGAACAAAAAGATTGGGAAATCTTAAAATCCAAAAAGGTCTTTTGTGTTGGTATTAAAACCAAAGATTTGTTGGAACAAAATGGTTTTACAGTGGTCGCTTATATGGACTATGCTTCAGAACTAGCCGAAATTATTACCTTAATTTATAATAAAGAAAGCTATACTTTTTTCAATGGCAACTTGCGTAAGGAAACGCTACCGCAAGCATTAAAAAGTGCTGGAATTTCCTTTAACGAAATTGAAGTCTATCAAACCAAATTGGCTCCTTTTAAAATATCAGCCCAAGAAAATTTTGACGGAATACTATTTTTTAGTCCATCAGCTGTTGAAAGCTATTTGTCTAACAACAAAATCAAAAAAGAAGTTTGTTTTTGCGTAGGCAATACCACCGCCAAAACATTAGAAGAAAATAAAATCAAAAAAATTATAGTACCGGAGATTCCTACTATTGAAGATGTGATTGTGGAGGTGTTAACCTATTACAATCCTGAAAATATGGATTCATCAGGCACAAAATAAAATCCCTTAACCTCGCCTTGGCGTAGAATTAAAAGTAACAGAATTATGTTAAAAAATGACTTGTTTTTAAAAGCATTAAAAGGAGAAACAGTACAACGTCCACCTGTTTGGATGATGCGTCAAGCCGGAAGATATTTGCCAGAATTTAGAGCGTTGCGTGATAAATACGATTTTTTTACGCGTTGCGAAACTCCTGAACTAGCGGCAGAAATTACCGTTCAGCCTATTCGTCGTATTGCTCCAGATGCAGCTATTTTGTTTTCGGATATTTTGGTGGTACCAAGAGCCATGGGAATTCATGTAGAATTAAAAGACAATTTAGGTCCGATTATTCCAAATCCTATTCGCACCATGGAACAAGTCAATCAAGTATATGTTCCAGATGTAAATGAAACGTTAGGGTATGTTTTTGATGCGGTAAAATTAACCAAAGAAATGTTGGATAATGAGGTGCCATTGATTGGTTTCGCTGGTTCTCCGTGGACGATTTTTTGTTACGCAGTTGAAGGGAAAGGGTCTAAAAGTTTTGATACTGCCAAAGGATTTTGTTTTTCAAACCCAGTAGCGGCACACACTTTATTGCAAAAAATTACCGACACTACTATTTTGTATTTGCTTGAAAAAGTAAAATCAGGAGTAGATGCGGTTCAAATATTTGATTCTTGGGGAGGAATGTTATCTCCAACAGATTATCAAGAATTTTCATGGAAATACATC
>JAHEBK010000291.1 GCA_024642295.1 Flavobacterium sp.
CCCTGTGGATTCGGCTTTGCGATTTGCCAAAGAACCTGATTTTAAGGACTGGGAACATCGATTAAAAATTCATGGTTTGGATTTAAGACACATTCCTAGTGTGGAGATTTTTTGCAATTTCATCGAACAAAAATACGGTCGCTTAGATATTTTGATTAATAATGCGGCCCAAACGGTACGCCGTCCTTCGGGTTTTTATACCCACTTGATGGAAAATGAAGAACGTTCTATTGCTAGCTTACCTCAACAAGCCCAAACGCTATTATTGGATCATTTGAATTGTTTGGATGAATTAAAAGTCTTGACTTCGAGTATTTCTTCTAATCAAAATATGCCAGTAACTTGGCACGGACCTGAACCAGGAATTGGATTGAGAGCTTCGGCGCAGTTGTCCCAAATTCCGTATTCTTTTGATAAAGCTTTGGTTGCGAATGAAGTTTTTCCAGAAGGTGAACTCGATGCCGACTTACAACAAGTCGATTTACGAAAAACCAATAGCTGGCGTTTGAAGTTGGGACAAATCGAAACTACTGAAATGATTGAAGTTCAGTTGGTAAATTCGGTGGCTCCTTTTGTGTTGTGTAACCGTTTGTCTGAACTGATGAAGAAAGATCAAACAGGTCAAAAACACATCATTAATGTTTCGGCGATGGAAGGGAAGTTTTATCGCGATTTCAAAGAAGCACGACATCCTCATACCAATATGGCCAAAGCCGCCTTGAATATGTTGACCCATACTGCTGCTGGAGAATTAGCAAAAGTAGGTATCTTTATGAATGCTGTTGATACAGGCTGGGTAACCGATGAAGATCCTGCTGAACTTGCCAAAAGAAAGCAAGAACAAGAAGATTTTCAGCCGCCTTTGGATATTGTTGATGGCGCTGCTCGAGTGATGGACCCGTTATTTGACGGAATCAATACAGGCAAACATTGGCGTGGAAAATTTTTGAAAGATTACAATCCGATTGCTTGGTAGGATTATTCACAGTCACAGTTTTCATATTTTAACTCTGATAAACTGTGACTGAAAACTATTTTATCCTTCCATTTTAGCACTCAATTCAAACCAGCGTTCTTCTTTGCTTTCTATCTTGTTGATAAGGTTTTGAAGTTCTCGTCCTTTCTTTTCAATATCAGCATCTACTACTTTGCCATCAGCAAAAAGTTGTTCTATTTTGGCTTTGTCAAGTTCTAAATCTTTGATTTCACGCTCAATTTTTTGGAATTCTTTTTGTTCGTTAAAGCTTAGATTTCCAGTTGGATTCTTTTGTTTCCATTCCTTTTTCTCGGTTTTGTTGTCTTCTTTTTGAGCGACATCAGCACTGTCTTCGTAGGCTCTAAAATCAGAGTAGTTGCCTGGGAAATTTTCAATTTCACCTTGTCCTCTAAAAACAAAAAGATTATCTACAATCTTATCCATGAAGTAACGGTCGTGAGATACCACAAGCAAACAACCAGGGTAGTCTAGTAAGAAACTTTCAAGAACATTCAGGGTAACAATATCTAAATCGTTAGTTGGTTCATCCAAAATCAAAAAGTTTGGATTCTGAATCAAAACAGTACATAAATACAAACGTTTCAATTCACCACCACTCAATCGGTCAACAAAATCATATTGTTTTTTGGAATCAAAAAGGAAACGCTCCAATAATTGTGAAGCCGAAATTAATCGTCCTTTTTTCAATGGAATAAATTCTCCATATTCTTTAATGACATCAATAACTCTTTGTCCTGGTTTAGGGTTGATGCCACTTTGAGTATAATAACCAATTTTTATCGTTTCTCCAATGACTACTCTTCCGCTATCAAGGGGCAAAGTTCCTGTGACCAAATTTAAGAAAGTCGATTTTCCAGTTCCGTTTTTACCGATGATTCCAATACGTTCTCCAGGTTGGAAATCAAAACTAAAATCATCCAAAATGACATGGTCGTTGAATTTTTTAGAAATTTTGTGAAGCTCGATAATCTTACTTCCCATACGTTCCATGTTGATTTCAAGTTCGACCTTGTTCTCCTTACGACGACTTTGCGCTTTTTCTTTGATTACATAAAAATCATCTTGACGCGATTTAGATTTGGTGGTTCTCGCTTTTGGTTGGCGACGCATCCATTCTAATTCTTTTACAAAAAGGTTTTGTGCTTTGTCTACACTCGCATTTTCAGAAGCGATTCGTTCCTCTTTCTTCTCTAAATAATAAGAGTAATTTCCTTTGTATTGGTAGATTTTTCCGTTGTCTAGTTCAATAATTTCGTTACAAACACGCTCTAAAAAGAAACGGTCGTGCGTTACCATAAACAACGTAATATTTTCTTTGGCAAAATAACTTTCAAGCCACTCAATCATTTCTAAATCCAAGTGATTCGTTGGTTCGTCCAAAATCAATAAATCTGGACGGTTAATCAAGATTATCGCCAGTGACAAACGCTTTTTTTGTCCACCCGAAAGATTTTTAACTTTCAGTTTGAAGTTTTCCAATTTCAGTTTGAACAAAATTTGTTTATATTGTGTTTCAAAATCCCAAGCATTATGCTGATCCATTCCGTCAAAAGCTTTTTGATAGGCTTCTTCGTCATTAGGGTTTTCTAGTGCTTTTTCGTAAGCTTCAATGATTTTTAAAGTTTCATTGTCTGATGCAAAAATGCTTTCTTCAATTGTCAGTTCATCTTGCAGATTATTGTCTTGAGAAAGAAAAGCCATTCGGATGCTTTTACGCAAAATAACTTGACCTGTATCAGGCTCGTCAAAACCATTGATGATATTCATAATGGTCGTTTTTCCAGAACCATTTTTGGCAATAAAAGCAATTTTTTGGTCCTTATTAATCCCAAAAGAGATATTGTCAAACAGCGTACGTTCGCCAAAGGATTTTGATATATTTTCAACTGAAAGGTAATTCACGAGTGTAATTTTTTTGCAAAAGTAAGCTATTCGATTTTAAAAAGAGAAAAGAAAACAAGAAGAAAGAAAATGGAGTAGAGAGAAGAAATCTATAGTGGTTATTTTTTATTTAAAAACAAACTCAAATCAATATAATGGAGTTGTTGAGGGACCTTAAAAAATGGTTTTTTAACAGCCTTTTCATTGGTGATAAAAAAATGCAAACCATTATTTGTAGCAATTCCTTCCACTTGATGATAAGGAAGCTTGAGATTGATTTTTCGTTTGTTTCCAGAGAAAAAATGGGTTCCTTGAAAATCATACAGCATATAA
>JAHEBK010000292.1 GCA_024642295.1 Flavobacterium sp.
TTTCGCTACAAATATTTTACTAGCACATCTTTGTGAACTTTCTCAAAATAAAGAGTTGTATTTTTTGTCAAACTTTAGTGCGCCAATGATTGGTGTTAAAGGTTTTTTTGTAATTAGTGGTTTTTTAGTAGCTAAAAGTTATGTCAATACTCCTTCTTTAAAAAAATATTTTATCAAAAGGATAAAAAGAATTTTGCCTGCGTATATTGTAGTTTTATTATTATCAATTATAATTTTAGCTTTTTTCAGTAGTTATTGTATAGTAGACTACTATACAGATATAAATGTATATAAATATTTAGGATGGAATGTTGTGTTTTTAAATTTTGTACACCCTTGTTTGCCAGGTCTATTTGATAACAATCTTCTCTGTGCTGTGAATGGATCATTATGGACTCTAAAAGTAGAAGAAGGTTTTTATATTGTTTTGCCTTTTATTTTTTATGCAATAAAAAAAGTAAAGAAGCCTTTTTTGTTACTTGGGTGCTTTTATGTTTTGTCTATTCTATATTGGTTTGTTATGGATTTCTATTTTTATAAGCCTTTGCTTGCTAAGCAATTACCAGGTTATTTGGTTTATTTTGTAGTAGGAATCTTTGCGTTTTTGAATTTTCATTTCATTTTGAAGAATAAAATAAAAATTTATTTCATAGCTGTTTTTTTATTGATTTTTTCAAATTATTTAAATTTTAAAATTGATTTAATTTATCCAGCAGCTTTTGGTAGTATCGTTATAATTACTGCATACAGTTTGCCTTTTTTGAATAATTTCGGGAAGTATGGAGATTTTACGTATGGGCTTTATATTTATCATTTTCCAATAATTCAGCTTTTTAGACAGTATAATTTATTTGAAATATATCACCCAATAATAATGGCGATTGCTGTAATATTGATTACTTTTTTATGTGCCGTTTTTTCATGGTTTGTAATTGAAAAAAGATTTTTGGATAGATATAAAAAGGACTACAAATCGGTTTTGGCTTAAACAAAAAGACATGCAAATCAAAACCAAAGCCATTGTTATTTCCTCAATTAAATTTCAAGAAAAAAGTTTGATTGTCAAATGTTTTACACAATCTAGTGGACTCAAATCGTATTTTGTTCGCAATGCTTTTTCGGGGCGAAAGTCTAATCAAAAAATAGCCTACTTTCAACCACTTTCGATTTTAGAAATTGAAGCAGTTCATAAAAATAAAGGAACATTAGAGAATTTTAAAGAAATTAAAATAAGCACTCCTTTTCAAACCATTCATTCGGATATTTATAAGAGTACCATGGTTTTGTTTCTCTCGGAAGTATTTTATCATTCCATTCATGAAGAAGAAAAAAATGAACCTTTGTTTAATTTCCTAGAAACTGCTTTGTTGTGGTTAGATCATCATGATGAAATTGCTAATTTTCATTTAATTTTATTGTTAGAAGCAACAAAATACTTGGGTTTTTATCCTGATGTTTCAAATATGGACCTGACTTATTTCGAAATGAGAGAAGGAAATTTTACGCCTTTTATAGGAGTTGATACATTGACTGAACATCAAACGAATTTGTTCAAAAAACTGATACACTTAAAATTTGACAACAATCAAAAAGTTTTTCATGTGTTAGAGCGTCAGATTATTTTAAAAAATTTAATGGATTATTATCGATTTCATTTGGATGGGTTTAGAAATCCGAAATCATTAGAAGTCTTGAAAGAGGTTTTCTCATAAATTAACGTTCTTTTTTGCATTTTATAAACACTAAAATCGCAAACTTTTACCTTTTCGCTTTTGCCTATTTATTATAAATCACTACTTTCGCAAATTGATTAAAGAAAAGGACAAAATGAGCTCAAAATTTACTGAATACAAAGGACTTGACTTGCCAAAAGTGGCGTCAGAAGTACTTGATTTTTGGAAAGAAAAAAACATATTTGAAAAAAGTGTAACGACTAGAGAAGGAGCAGAACCTTTCGTTTTTTTTGAAGGACCACCTTCGGCAAATGGATTGCCAGGAATTCACCACGTGATGGCACGTGCCATTAAAGATATTTTTTGTAGATATAAAACTCAAAAAGGGTACCAAGTAAAACGTAAAGCGGGCTGGGATACGCACGGTTTGCCAGTAGAACTAGGTACCGAAAAGGAATTGGGCATTACCAAAGAAGATATTGGAACTAAGATTACGGTTGCAGAATACAACGAAGCTTGTAAAAAAACTGTAATGCGTTATACTGATGTTTGGAACGATCTTACCGAAAAAATGGGGTATTGGGTAGATATGGAAGATCCATACATTACCTATAAATCCAAATACATGGAGAGTGTTTGGTGGTTGTTAAAACAAATCTATAACAAAGATTTGATGTACAAAGGTTATACGATTCAACCCTATTCGCCAAAAGCGGGAACAGGATTGTCTTCACACGAAGTAAATCAACCAGGAAGTTACCGTGATGTAACTGATACTACTATTGTAGCTCAGTTTAAAGTCCTGTCCCCAGCCCTTTCCAAAGGAAAGGGAGACGGTGTGGTAAATACTGTTGAAAAAGCTTTCGGTCTTGTCTCTCCTCCTTCTGAGGGGTATGGTGAGGAATTTTATTTTTTAGCTTGGACAACAACGCCTTGGACTTTGCCTTCAAACACCGCTTTGACAGTTGGTCCAAAAATCGATTATGTTTTAGTAAAAACGTTTAACCAATATACTTTTTTGCCAGTTAATGTAGTTTTGGCTAAAAACTTAGTTGGGAAACAACTTGGAAAAGGATATTTTGCAAGCGAAGAACCTATAGATTTTGAAAATTATAAAGCCGTTGACAAGAAGATTCCTTTTCAAATTATAGCTGAAGCAAAAGGAGCTGATTTAGTAGGGATTCGTTACGAGCAGTTATTGCCTTTGGCTTTGCCCTATCAAAATCCAGAAAATGCTTTTAGAGTAATTTCGGGAGATTTTGTTACTACAGAGGATGGAACTGGAATCGTACATACTGCCCCAACTTTTGGTGCTGATGATGCTAAAGTGGCCAAAGAAGCAACACCAGAAGTACCGCCATTATTGGTTTTAGACGAAAATGGGACGCCAGTGCCATTAGTAGATTTACAAGGAAGATTCACTTCTCATGCAGGTGAATATGCTGGTAAGTATGTAAAAAACGAATATTATAACGAAGGCGAAGCTCCAGAACGTTCTGTAGATGTGGAGATTGCTA
>JAHEBK010000293.1 GCA_024642295.1 Flavobacterium sp.
TTTTACCATCAACTAAAAAAATGATTGCCAATAAGCCTAACAAAATCAATCCACAACCTATTCCAATAGTGATTTTTCTAGCAGCATCAACTGTTTTAGTTTCAATTAATTTCCCACAATACCAACCACCAACAATACTTCCTGCCATTCCACCCAAGTAGGATATCCAAATGGTAGAACCAATCTCAACAATACTAAAACCATATTTTGAATGTAGGTATAATGGCATCCAACCCACAAAAAGCCACCAAATAGGTTCAATAAAAAAACTCCCCACTAAAACGCCCCAAGATTCTCTATATCCTAAAATTTTTGCTACGCTTAAACCTTTTTCTTTTGTTTTTACACCATTATCAACAGTACTGCTAGCAACAATTAAATTCAATTCTTCTGCTGTAATCCAAGGATGTTTTTCGGGTGTCGCCTTATTGATGAATAACCACGGAATAACCCACAAAACTCCTATTGCCCCTATGATGATGTAAGTCATTCTCCAACCATAAGCACCATATAAAGTTGCTATTAAAACAGGGGCAATAACACTCCCTAAGGATGCGCCTGCGTTAAAAATTCCTTGAGCAATGGCCCTTTGCTTTACTGGAAACCACTCTCCATTACTTTTAACCGCTCCTGGCCAATTTCCTGCTTCACCCAAACCTAATAAACCTCTAAAAAGTGTTAAAGAAAATAAACCTCTAGCAAAAGCATGAAAAATAGAAGCAACAGACCATAAGATAATAGATACTGTAAAACCTAAACGAGTTCCAATAATATCATATAACTTGCCCGATAAAAATTTACCTGCTGCATACGTAATCATAAAAATGTTCAGCATAATGGCATAGTCCGCTTCATCCATTCCAAGGTCTTTACCCATTTCTGGCCACATAATACCAAAAGCAGTTCTATCGATGTAATTAATAACTGTCGCTAAACATATTAATGTTATAATCCACCACCTTAATCCTTTAATTTTCATATTATTATCCTTTATTTTTGACGATTTTTTATTTTAAAAAAAGGCAAAAGTCATCCTGTACCTATATCTAAAATAAGGTAAAATATATCTTTTAAAATCTAAAAAAATGTTTGTTTGTATACTAGAATAAGTCTTGAAGATGAATCTTAGCTTATCCTTTTTACACTACTACAGCTATATTATACGTTATAGCAATATTCATATAATGCCTTGAAATGTTCTTTCATTTTTTGTTTTGCCAATTGGGTGTCTTGGGCAATAATTGCTTCATAAATCTCTGTATGCTCTTTTATTCGAGCAACACCCTCATTCCCATTTTTATCACAAACATGGTACTTTTCAAAATTGATTAAAATTTCAGGAGTGATAATCAACATCATATTGTTCATCGTATTATTCCCACTGGCTCTTGCAATAGCTAAGTGAAAAATTAAATCTTCCTGTACTGCGTCTTCTCCTCTTAAAACCTTCTCAGCATAAGCATCCAGTGCAGTTTTAATTTGAACTAAATCTTCTTCAGTTCTTCTTGTAGCAGCTAAGCGTACCGTTTTCAATTCAATTAAAATCCTTGTCTCAACTAATGATTTAAAATCCGATGTGCCTAATCTCAAAATATCGTCTATAATTCCGTTAATAGCTATTATTCCAATATCGGCCACAAAAGTTCCACTTTGCGGTATTGATTTCAAAATCCCATAAAACTCCAGTTTTTGGATAGCTTCACGCACACTACTTCTACTTACTCCAAATTTTTCAGAAAGCATTCGCTCTGAAGGTAATTTGTCTTGAGGCTCAAGATTCTTATAATTCAAATATTCTCTAATCTTAGCAATTATCGCATTTAAGGACTCTTTACTATCTTTTCTATTGACTACTTCTAATTTCATATTTCAAATGTTGTTAACCCTGGTTAACCAGATTGGTTTGTAAAATTATAAAAAAAATCAATACAATACTGAAAACTCTTTATTAATGAGACACTTCCAAAGCGTATAGCTTAACCTTAGCAAATGAATTCGGGTTTTTTGACTGAAAATAATTCCCAGCTTTAAAATAATTTTCGAAAACACCCCATTTTTTTATACTAATATCATCATAAACAAATGATTCTGCACCATTTAAAACAACTTCTAAACGTCCATCAGAAACTATAATTTCTAATGTAAATTTGTTAAAATCTACTTTTTCTTTAAAATTTCTTCCTTCATCATCAGCCCAAGCGTGATCTGGAAGCAGCTCTTTTAAAGAAGCATTTACATCTTTAATCACTTTTGTTTTTACACGGATTTTCCCTTTGTCCCAATAAATTTTTAATATAGGAGCTGCATTATTATCTTTTTGTCCAATTAAATCCCGTTGTTCATTTGTCAATCTTCCATGGATTTGTGCAATTATAACTCGGCTATATTTTCCATCAGGTTCTTTTGAAATATCTTCAATAGCATAAGTTCCTTTAAACTTTCCTCCTTGCGCAAAGGTCCAATTCGTATTATTATCCCCCACAACCATAGTTTCTCTCAACTCTGACCTAGAGTAACTACTATTAGCTGTCGAAGTCCCTGACGGATAAGCATAAAAAACAATAGACTTATCTTTTGGGTCATCATACATATACTTTTTCACTCCTTCAATGTTATTGTAATCCAAAATTTCTGGATACCCAATTTGGATTGGCTTACCTGGCTTATTTGGATCCTCCTCTGGCACCGTTACAGTCCAATGTGACAAATCAATATTGGCTGTATTCTTTTTGCCTTTTTTATCTTGGCTATACCCAATTATAGCTACGGTACATAACACAAGAATAGCAGTTTTAGAAAAATTAAAATTCATACTTTTCACTATTAAAATTCTATTGGGATTTTGAAACACCAATTTGGTAAACCAATTTGGAGAACCAAATATAGAAACTATTTTCATATAAAAAAATTAATTCATTAATTATTTTATAATTCGAATGTAAAAAGGGTAAAAAAAGAGCTAATCCCTTAATTTAACACCTCTTAAAATAAAAAAAAGGGTATTCAATGAAGAATATCCTTTCTTAAAAAGTATCATTTTTAGATGATGATTAATTCAAATTATTTAGTAGCATATGATTTACCAGCCATAAAATCTTCACGAATTGGACTAAATACATCAATCAACACACCTGATTCCGTACACAAAGCTCCATGTAAAGCGTGAGGTGGAGTA